>JALOMJ010000113.1 GCA_025455485.1 Bacteroidia bacterium
GAATAGGTGGTGTAGTTTTTTATTCCATTTTCGGCATTGCTTATTTTTCCTCCATTAATTACCCGTGCCACGCCTTGGTTTGTTGCAAAGCCGGTTGTACCATTTACTATCTGCGCTAAATTCGTTGAACCCTGCACCAATACACCTCCCCAAAATTGGCATGAAATATTGGTTAGCTCTCCTCCTGCACCAATTACTAGTTGCGCACCTTTTTCAACAATGATATAGGTGTTTTTTGCCATTCCAACTTTGCACAGAATTTCAAGTTTATTGCCGCTTTTTACAGTAATGTTGCCTTTAAAATACCTGTTTTCTGTCCAAGTTTCGCCACCGCTGCCATTTTGAACAACATAATCCAAACTTGAGTTTCGTACAAAATGGTTATTGTAGCTGTTGCTTGTGAGAACATGTGTGAAATTGGTTCTGAGATTATAGTGCATCAAGGCAAGTTGAAGAGGAGAGAGGTAATTACGGCAGTTTTTATTATACCCCATGATATTATTCGAGTGTTTTGCACTTAATGCATTACAATCACCGTGTAAATTCCACTCATCCCCATTTGTATAATTATAAGGAGTTGCTGGCGTGTGCACATATTCCTTATGGTAATCATTTGGGGCTAATGTGGGGCAACAATTTTCATTTGTGTTAGAAAAATTTCCACCGTTAAACATCATTGTAGGTGGAAGTAACCAGGTATGTTCCAAACCTAAAGCATGTCCAAGTTCATGGTCCATATCACGAAGTGGCAAATTGCTTAAGTCTGTGTAAATTGTTTGATTATCTGAATTATAGATTATGATGTTTAGTGGTACAATTCCACCAGGGATACCACTGTTGCTGTTAGGATCCTCCAAAAAATAAATATTTATTGCATTTTGGTCGTAGTAAGCGGCTTTAGCGGCATTGTAATCATGATAATATGTTGAATTATTTATGGGCTGGAAGCCTCCCTTTCTTATAAAGTTAATTTTTGATGATTGAAGGTGCTGAACGCCACTAACCACAAGATTTGGAATCTGCAAATTGCTCCAATTAGTATTAATATTTGCAATCATTGCATCGACGCTAATAACTGTGTTGTTGCTCCAATTGCCTGATCCGTTTGTTTCATTAAACAGCCAAATCCTAAGATTCACTTCAAGCACTGAATCGTTTGGATGTGGAATAAAATCTGCCAAATATGCAGTACAGTTATTGCTAGTTTGATCTGGCGTTGTATTATTCACCACAGCGCACTGCGACCAGCAATTAATGCTAATCATAACTAAAAATACAACCAACATGTTTTGAGTGAAAGTTTTCATGGTATTTGTATTGGTAAACTAAATGTAATGAATTTTACTATAGTTTTTACTTAAGGTCAGGGATTTAACATTACCTCCTGGAATTGATGCGAGTATAAAAGAAACACCTTTTCACCAAAATGATTTAAGATTTATTCTAAAATTTTTAAAGCCTATATTGGTAATTACTGATTGGGAATGGGTTTGGGGTTATGCTGGAAGCGGAACCAGGACACTACTTAATTCATATTAGAAATTATTGTGAAGGCACTTAGCACTATTAGAAAGCATTAAAAAACATAATTCGTGTACAGAATTCGAATTCAATCGATAAAAAATGATGATGGCTTTGAATAGGCCGGTATAAAAAAATAATTAGACTTTAAGGGGCGCTGTTAGATTTTAAAATGAAATTCGATAAACTTTGCAAAAAAAAGATGTTAAGTCAATCGGCTCTATCCATTCAACTGTTCCCAAAGCAGGTCTTTCAATTGCATCACATTCTTACCCGTGGCCGATGAGAAAAACAGAAAGGGTACCTTGTTTTTGCCTTTCAAGCGTTTGTTTATATCCTTGCGCATTTCTTCCTCCAATTCATCGTCCATTAAATCGGCTTTGCTTATGCCAAGGATGCGTTTTTTGTCCAACAATTCGGGATTGTATTTTTTGAGCTCATTCACCAAAATCTTGTACTCATCCACAATGTCCTTAGTGTCGCAACTCACCAGAAATAACAAGGTAGAATTTCGTTCAATATGTCTCAAAAACCGCAAACCCAAACCTTTTCCTTCGTGCGCCCCTTCGATAATGCCGGGGATATCCGCCATCACAAAACTTTTGTAATCCCTGTAAGTAACAATACCCAGATTGGGCACTAATGTGGTAAAAGGATAATTGGCAATCTCCGGTTTGGCGGCACTCAACACCGAAAGGAGTGTAGATTTTCCGGCATTGGGAAAGCCAACCAGACCCACATCGGCCAATACTTTTAATTCTAAAATTTTCCACTCGTTTCTGCCGGGTTCACCGGGTTGGGCAAACTGTGGACTTTGCAAGGTGCTGCTTTTAAAATTGGCGTTACCCAAACCGCCGCGTCCTCCGGGCACAAGAATTACTTCCTGTCCATCTTCGGTAATTTCACATTCCAGTTCACCGGTTTCTGCATCTCTTGCCACTGTACCCAAAGGCACCTCCAGAATTTCGTCCTTGCCCTGTTTGCCCGTAGAATTAGCGCTTGAGCCATTATCGCCGGCTGCGGCAATCACGTGTTTGCGGTATTTAAGGTGAATTAAGGTCCAGAATTGTTTGTTGCCTCTGAGGATAACGTGCCCTCCGCGCCCGCCATTACCACCATCGGGTCCGCCCATGGCCGTGAATTTATCACGGTGAAAGTGCGAAGAGCCGGCTCCACCCTTGCCGCTTCGGCAACAAATCTTCACATAATCAACAAAATTGTTATCCATGGTTCAAAAATAAAAAAGTCCAACGCTGGTGTGCAACGCCGGACTTTTTATGCGTTAGTATTTTTATTTGCGTTTCTTGCCTTTTTTAACTGCCTTTTTTGGTGCCGCTTTTTTTGTGGCTTTTTTAGGCACAGTCTTTTTTGTAAGCTTTTCCACAACTTTTTTTGCTGCCTTTTTTGGAGCTGCTTTTTTAGTTGCTTTTTTGACTACTTTCTTGGCTGTTTTCTTTGGTGTAATTTTTTTGCTTGCTTTTTTAGCGGCTTTCTTTGGAGTCACTTTTTTAAGTGCTTTTTTTGCCACTTTTTTAGGCGTTGCTTTTTTGTTTACTTTTTTAGTCGCCTTTTTTGGAGCGGCTTTTTTAGCAGCTTTTTTTGTTGATTTTTTAGGAGCAGCCTTTTTAGTGGCATTGGCTTTTTTAGCCGGAGCCGGGGCTTTTTTTGCTGGTACAGCCACTTTTACTGTTGCCACCACGTTTTGACTTTCGGTTTTGGCCTTTCGGGCTTCTGACTTAGCTTCCTGAGCTTCTTCTGCTTCTGAACGTTTAATGGCGTCGATTTCCAACAACAATTCGGGCTCTATTTCTTTGGCCACTTCATAATCCTGTATGGTTAAATCCAGGTGTTCGATATCCGACTCCAAAGCGGTAAGGTCCATTTCGGCATTCATAAAATTCAAACGCTCCACAATGGCGTTAAAAATATCATCAATGGTTCCGGTTCCCTTAATCGAATGAAATTTACCTTGTTCGCTGTAATAGGCCTTTAAAGGCATGGTTTTGTTGTTGTATTCCTGTATCCTGCGGCGGATAATGTCTTCGTCCTGATCATCGCTGCGTCCACTGTCTTTTCCGCGATTCAGCAAACGTTTCATGAGTTCTTCGTCGTCCACTTCCAGCGAAAGCATCCCGCTGATGCCGGTACCCTTTTTCTGAAGCAAATCATCAAGCGCAATGGCTTGGGCGGTGGTGCGCGGAAAACCGTCGAAGATAAAGCCCTTGGCGTTTTTGTTATCATCCACTTTGCCTTCAATCATGCTAATCACAATATCATCACCAACCAATTCGCCCCGGTCCATAATTTCTTTGGCTTTCATACCAAGTAAAGTGCTTCGTGAAATTTCTGAACGCAGCATGTCGCCGGTGCTCATGTGCACCAGACCATATTTCTGAATCAGACGTTCGGATTGCGTGCCTTTGCCCGCACCCGGGGGGCCAAATAAAACAATGTTCAACATTTTTTCCATGGTTTTTAATTTTAAGCTAAAACGTATATTTCTTTAAGGTTTCTTCCAAGACCGTTATAATCCAATCCATACCCCACCACAAATTCATTGCCGATACTGAGCCCGGTGTAGTGAATTGGAAATGTTTTTTTAAAAATTTCTTTCTTAAATAAAAGGCTGGCCACCTTTACTCCGGCAGCCCCCGCGGCTTTTAATTCAGCCATTAAACATTCTATCGTGTTTCCCGTTTCAACAATGTCTTCCACCACAATCACTTGTTTGTTCTTTACCTCGCTGTTAAGGCCACCTAACAATTTTACCTCACCTGTACTTTGCATGCCATCGTAACTCGAGGCTTTTATAAAAGCCACCTCGCAAGGTTTGCTAAACGCCTTCAGCAAATCTGCGGCAAACATAAAAGCACCACTTAGCACCACCAAAAAATAAGGCGATTCGTTTTGGTAATCCGCTTCTATTTGTTTTGCCATGTGTTTCACCGTGTCTGCAATTTGTTGCTCAGAAAGATAGGGCTTAAACTGTTTGTCATGTAAAGTAACGGCTTGGCCCATAATAAAACAAATATATGCTTTTTTGATATTCGTATATTTGCGGGCTTGAGCCCGATTGGTAAAAATACAGCCCTTGCAGCCCAATTTCTGAAGGAAGGCAAATTGGTGGCCATCCCTACCGAAACGGTTTATGGTTTAGCAGCCATGGCCAATAATCCGGCAGCTGTGTTATCGGTTTTCGAAGCCAAAAAACGCCCCAGTTTCGACCCCCTTATCCTTCATTTTCATTCTATTGATGCCATTCACCCCTATGCGGCATTGGAAGATGGCCCTTTGCTGAAATTAGCCCAACAGTTTTGGCCCGGCCCTTTAAGTCTGCTTTTGCCGAAAACCGATTTGGTGCCCGATTTGGTGACCTCGGGACTGGAAAAAGTAGCCGTGCGCATCCCCAAGCAGGCACTCACCCTTGCACTTTTGAAGGAATTGAATGCCCCGCTTGCAGCCCCCAGCGCCAACCCTTTTGGTTACATCAGCCCAACCACGGCCGAACACGTAAAAAAACAATTGGGCGATAAAGTGGCTTACATTCTTGATGGAGGAGCCTGTGAGGTGGGATTGGAATCTACAATTGTAGGCCTGGAGGAGAATACGGTGTGTGTTTACAGACTTGGTGGACTTTCGCTTGAGGACATTGAATTGGTTTGCGGCAAGGTGGAATTGAAGTTAAATGTTTCGAGTAACCCAAAGGCGCCCGGGCAACTGAAAAGCCATTACGCCCCCAAAAAACCGCTGTATTTTGGTGAATTAAAGTCATTGTTAGTGCAGTATGCGGGTAAAAAACGGAGCATACTGAGTTTTGGAGAAATTGAAATTGACAATAAAATGGATAAGGTATTTGATCTTTCCCCTGAAAAAAACATAAAGGAAGCCGCCATGAATTTGTTTGCCATGTTAAGGGCAGCGGATGATGATAACAAATCGGAGGTCATTCTTGCTCAACAGTTGCCCAATGAGGGTTTAGGAAGAGCCATTAACGACAGACTAAAACGGGCCTCTGTTTAATTATTCCAGCTTTAATTGCCGCCTTGTGCTTCCATTGGGCGTAGTAACTTCCAGAATATAGATGCCTTTGCCAACCTGGTCCAATTCTAAAACCTGAGGAGTCTTGGTGCAAGTGGTACTGTACACTTCTTTCCCTAAGGTGTCGGTTAACCTTACTTTATAAGAAGATTCGCAATTGACATTCAAGTGCACCTGTCCTTTTGAAGGGTTGGGATATAAAAGCAATTTTAATTCGGCGCTGTGTTCATCAAGAGAAAGTGGTGCCAAACCGGTATACCAAATCGGCGATGTAACAATGAGCTGTTGATCCTGCTGTTTAATCTCGGCATAATAATAATATTCCTTGTTCATTTGAATGGCATAATCTGTGAACTGTAAGGTATTATTGCCTGTAGTCATCTGCACCTGCTCCGCCCACAGCGTGCCGGTGTTAGCAGAGCCTCTGAACAACTTTAAGGTATCCGCAGTTTCACCATCCGGATCGGCGTGCGTTAATTGAAAGCTGGGGTATACCGTACCCTGAACTATTGATCCCATCACCTGACCATTCATGTTAAAATCAATTTTGGCGTTGGCATCATCACTCCCGTAAAAGCGCATCTTTTGCATGGCCTCCACAATGTTTTGCCTGCTTAATGCCGGCGCCAGAATCACCAATCGTCCCCCGTTGCTTCGCCCGAAATTGGTGTAGTGGTTGTCGTGATCGTAGCCCATGCCCAAATGATACCCTTTAAACAGCAAGCGCCGATAATAGCTTATGTAATCTCCTGTAGCATAATCATCGTAGGTGTCGGCCTGAGAAAACGCCAATCCGCTCCTGAGCGGCACCCCAACGATAGCACTATCGTAAGCTGAATTGTATGGCATATACGCCAATGCGCCAGAGAAAGTACCGTTAGTACTGAAATCGGTATGATAAGGGTGTGCCAGATAACAAAACGCGTTAGGATTGTTTTTTACTTTTCGGAACAAACCATCATAGTCTGACTTGTCGTTATAGATGTCATAGTTACCGGGTTCCCAGCCTATCAATTGATTAAAACCATACACAATCACATGGCCGTTGTAATCAGACGAAACACCGTATTCAATGCCAAACAAACAAGAAAAAACACCATCCTGATTGGCAGTGTTTGCCATGTTTAAGCCTATGGCGTAGTTTTGAATTTCAAATCCGGGGTTGTTGTTGTTCGAATAATGGTTGTGTTCAGAGATGCCTAAAAAATCAAAATCATTACTCAACTTCGCGTACGCATAACTGCCATCCGGCCGTGAAATACCGGAACTCAGGGAGTCTTTATTGCCATCACTAAATCCGGTATGGGCATGAAGATTGCCAAAGTAATAATTGTAGGGTTGGGCCTTACCCGAAAATACAAGATGGAATACAAGGAATATCAAAAGACACCTCATACCACTAAAGGTAGTAATTTTTGTGTTTGAATTCCCTCAGTGAAACAGGGTTTTCCTTAAGGCCACTATTTTTTTGAAATCAATGCCACGGCAAAGGCGTTTACACCTTCTGAACGCCCTACGTATCCTAATTTCTCGTTGGTGGTGGCCTTGATAGAAATTTCACGCGTGCTAACGCCCAAAATCGGGGCCA
>JALOMJ010000114.1 GCA_025455485.1 Bacteroidia bacterium
TTAGGAGAGATCATTGCGACAGCAATAATCTCCTTCCCGATACCGGTCTCTTTACTAAAACAGAGCATGCGCAGCATTGACTTTTGCATGTTGACGCTTGGTTAGGAGAGATCATTGCGACAGCAATAATCTCCTTCCCGATACCGGTCTCTTTACTAAAACAGAGTATGCGCAGCATTGAATTTGCATGTTGACGCTTGGTTAGGAGAGATCATTGCGACAGCAATAATCTCCTTCCTGTTCCTGATACCGGTCACTTCTTTAAAAAAAGTCAAGCCCAGTATTTAATTTGCATGTTGACGCGCGAAAGCGCAAAACAAAAAATCAATGCGCAGCATTGACTTTTGCATGTTTATGTTTGGTTAGGAGAAATCATAGCCAAAGCAATAATCTCACACCTAGCAATTTACTTTTCTACAAAAACATCCTCTGGAAGTGTTGATACGCGCAACCATTTTTATAGATCAACACTAGCAAATTCTCGACGTATTGCAGTTTCTAATTAATTTATGCTTTTAATATGCGAATGAGGTCATTATTGATATAAAAAACCTCCTTGCCCTCTTGATGCGGTGACACAATTCCAATATCAGTTAATTCATGCATGTATTTTGTGAGTGTAGTTCTACTTCTAATATCAAGCAACTCTCCAATTTTTTTAGGCTTAATATAAGGTTGTGAAAATAAAAGTTGATTAAGTTCTAAGCTATACCACTTTAATTTTCCTTTTGCATGTTGATGAGTAGCTTGCATCTGGTTTAAGATCTCATCAATTGTTTGATTTGTTTCCTTTGCCGTTATTTCAACTGCCGTTAGCATATAATTCAGCCATGGCTTCCATGCATTTCGAGTTGTTACACCAGCCAAATGCGCATAGTAGTCATCTTTATGATTCAAAATATATTTACTCAAAAATAAAACTGGATGCGATAATAATTCCTGATGAACCAAGTATAGTAAATTTAAAATCCTACCGGTACGACCATTACCATCTGTAAAAGGATGTATGGCTTCCAATTGGTAATGACCAATAACCATTTTAAACAGGGGGTCAATTGGGTATTTCCTGTTGTCGTTTAAAAATTCAATTAAATTCTTTAATTTTTTCTCCACAATTCCAGTTCCGCGAGGAGGTGTATAAATAATCTCTCCCGGTTTAAACTCACTCTGTCCCCTTTTAATAACAACCTGCGATTGCGGGGAACGAATACCTTGCCTTGTATTTTTAATTTGTTGAAATACTTTTACAATCGTCGCATCATCTAATTTGTTTTTTGATTTAATTGTATTGTAGCCTTTCCATAAAGCTTCACGGTAACGAAGTACTTCTTTTGTTGCAATATCTGTGGCTTCTTCTCTTAAGGTATCTGAAACTGCTTTATAGAGTTCATCATCGGTAGTAAATATATTTTCTATTGCTGTTGATGTTTGTGCTTCCTGAAGTGTAATTGTATTAATCAACATGCTTGGATTTGGCATCCTCATAATCTTTCCGTTCAGCTCAGCCAAGGCCCTTGAAGCAGTTCCCCATTTGAGTAAAATTTCTTTATCAAATATACTATCCGACGGTGGCAAGTCTGGTAAATCATTATGGGGTATATTTCTATCGAATTTCTTCATCCTTTTAACATGTCCATAATTTGGTTAAAAATGAACACATAGCAAATTTATGTTCAAATTTGGACAAAAACAAACTATATGTCCAATAATTTACATAAAATGGACACATAGTCGAATCATGTTCATTTTTGCCTAAAATTTATATCTGATAAGTTTCTCATGTATAAATACTATACATGAGCAAACATCTAATATTATGGTTTTGTAACATCGCTTATATGGAGCCTTAAAGCGCTCAAAATCTCCAAATCTTTACTAAAAGAGTTCGAAAAAATATCGGTGAAGTCCACAAATACATGCAAAAGGCCTGTCCAAAGGCTTGGTTTTTTTGTTTTGCGATGGAGCTTTAAAGACTTGCTTTCAAAAGCGGAAATCAAAAGTCAATAACAGTGTACAACAGCGTATTTCGCAGTCCAAGGGCGGGAAGGGACATCTCATCGCACTGGCGTTTGAAAATAGGCCCTTCAAAAAGCTTCCTGCCTCAGCATAACAAAAGGGTTTTGCCTTCTCCTGATGCCCAAAACCATTACATTTGCTAAAACAGTTTCAACGTATGCAATCCCTGTTTCGGTATTTTAATTCCATACACCCGCTTTCAAAAGCGGCCGAAACGGCCATTACAACCATTTCAAGCGTGGTACAAGTTCAAAAGAACAAAGATTTACAAGCCATAGGCCATACCTGCAAAACCATCTACTTTTTAAAAAGCGGTTTGGCCCGCATTTATTATTTTAAAGAGTCCACCGACATTACCGAAAGTTTTTCCTTTGAAAACAGCCTGGTGGTGCGTTACGAGAGTTTGTTTACTTCCAAACCCTCCAAAAAAGGCATACAGGTTTTGGAAGATGCGGAACTCATTGCCATCAAATCCACTGCACTTTTTAAACTTTACGACACCCATCCCGACATTGAGCGTTTGTTCCGAAAAGTTTTCGAAGCCGCTTTAGTGGAACAAATCAGCCGCATTGAAAGTCTGCAATTCCATACGGCCGAAGAACGTTATGCCGCCCTGCTGAAAGAGGCACCGGATGTAATCAAACGGGTTCCGCTTAAATTCATTGCTTCTTACCTTGGCATCACGGCAGTAAGTCTAAGTCGCATCAGGGCACAAAAGTGATTTCTTATCATATGTAAAGTGCTTTCCCATCCGGCTCCGCTAATTTTGCAGAACAATTCGCCTGCACATGCCATCCGTTCAACTGGGATTAAAAGAAAACGTAAACCAATTCATTTTATTAATTGTGGTAAACGCCTTCGTTGGCGGCATGATTGGGCTCGAGCGTTCTATTTTACCTCAGATTGCGGAAACCGAATTTCACATGGCTGCAAAAACAGCCATCCTTTCATTTATTGTTGTGTTTGGTAGTGTAAAAGCCATCACCAATTATTATACCGGAAGTTTAGCCAACAAAGTGGGC
Organism: Bacteroidia bacterium; assembly: GCA_025455485.1. Taxonomy (GTDB): domain Bacteria; phylum Bacteroidota; class Bacteroidia; order B-17B0; family Aurantibacillaceae; genus Aurantibacillus. The sequence goes on from JALOMJ010000114.1 coordinate 3,039, forward strand.
AGAAAAAACCTGCTGGTGATAGGCTGGTTGTTTGCTCTGCCCGTTCCATTTCTATTAATGACTGCACAAAACTGGAATTGGATTATGTTTGCCAATGTGCTTTTGGGCATCAATCAGGGTTTAACCTGGTCGAGCACCGTGGTAATGAAAATCGATTTGGTGGGCGAAAAAAACCGGGGCTTCGCCATGGGCTTGAATGAATTTGCAGGTTATTTGGCAGTAGCGCTGGTGGCCTTTGCAACAGGCCTGGTGGCCGCCACCTATGGATTGAGACCCTACCCTTTTTACATCGGGATTGTTTTATCCTTAGCGGGTTTACTGACGTCCTGGTTTTTTGTAAAAGACACCAAACACCATGTTGCACAAGAAAGCAGCAATAACAGTATCCCAAAATTAAGTAATGTGTTTTGGGACACCACGCTGTTCAATAAAAATCTGGGCTCGGTAACTCAAGCCGGACTGGTGAATAACCTTAACGATGGCATGGCCTGGGGATTGTTTCCCATCTTGCTGGCTCAAAAAGGATTTGAAATCTCACAAATAGCCTTTGTTACTGCGGTTTACCCGGCCGTTTGGGGAATTGGACAATTGTTTACCGGCAAACTCTCTGATTATTTTTGTAAAAAAAGCATGCTGTTCTGGGGTATGTTTTTACAAGGCATCGCCTTAGTGTTTTTTGTGTTTGCTTCCTCCTTTGCCCACTACATAGTTTTGGCTTCACTCTTAGGATGGGGAACAGCCATGGTGTACCCCACGTTTTTAGCAACCGTGGCTGAAAACACCCATCCGCAGGATAGGGCAAAAAGTTTGGGAGTATTTCGTTTGTGGCGGGATTTGGGTTACGCCATTGGCGCCGTGCTTACGGGTTTGATTGCAGATGCCTTTGGCATCAACACATCGGTTGTGGTAATTGGAATACTAACCCTCTTCTCTTCACTCATCATTGAAAAAAGAATGCGCTGCAAATCAAACTCACCTAAACTAACAGATTGGTTATTTAAAAAAAACAAAATCAAAACGCATCATGAAAAAACACCTTACACCTGCGGAGCTGAAACACCGGCTTAAGAGCGAAAACAATCTCTTGCTTTTGGATGTAAGGTCTGAAGAAGAGTATTTGTATAAACACATTCCACAAGCGGAGCATATGCCTTTAGAGCAGATTGAATCCGGAAAGTACATACCGGCATCCAATAAAGTACTTATCACTATTTGCGGCAAAGGCGGGGGACGATCGGAGAGGGCGGCTCAGTATTTAAGCACTAAATTCAGTAATGAAGTGTACTACCTGGAAGGCGGCACTCTAGGCTGGATGGAAAGCGAAACATCACCTTAAATTTATACGCTATGAAAATTCTTGTCATTATCAACGATGGGCCTTATGGTTCCGAAAAAGCTTACAATGCCCTCAGAATAGTCAACCAACTGAACAAGGAACACGAGCAGGCAGATGTGAATGTATTCTTAATGGCGGATGCGGTTAACTGTGCCATTCCCAATCAAATCACAGCCAACGGCTATTACAACATTGAACGCATGCTAAAACTGGCACTCAGCAAGGGAACAAAGGTGAAACTCTGCGGCAGTTGCATGGAGGCCAGAGGCTTAAAACATATCGCATTACTGGAAGGTATCCAAATGAGCAACATGAGTGAACTCACACAGTGGATAATAGATTGTGATAAAGTGATCACGTACTGATGTTTGCAATGACTACCTTAAGCGGACAAGCATTTGTTTTTTACTGAAAAAGGACTAATTTTAGTGTGTAGTTTTTGACTAAAAAAATTATAACATGAAAAAATTAATCTCAGCAATCGCCATCAGCTCGCTGTTCGCCTGCTCAAACCCAAAACAAGATGCCCCCAAACAAATCAAAGAAATTGTGTGCGGGGATTCTATTGAACAGGAACTTTTTGATGATGAAGGAAATTCCTACACCATGAAAGTTCCCGGAAAGTGCGATACCATTTACGAAAGCACAGCAGACTAAGCCGCCATTACCGCTCAGCAGATAAAGCGTTTGCTGAAACCATGAAATTTCAATAAATTGTAGGTTTTTTAAACCTGCTATGCTGAGAAATCTTTTTCTGTTTTTAATCCTTCCCCTGTTTTGCACCACCCTGAACGCTCAGCTTAACTCAGGGTCTTCTTCTGAACTGCTGTTACAAATTCAAAAGTTAAACGTGCTGGGCAAGGTACTCTACATCGCCGCTCACCCTGACGACGAAAACACTCGCCTGCTGGCCTACCTGGCTAATGAAAAAAAATTCAGAACGGCTTACCTGTCAATTACACGCGGCGACGGTGGACAAAATCTGATAGGCAAGGAACAAGGTCCCGCACTAGGTGTTTTACGCACACAGGAATTGCTTGCTGCAAGAAACATCGATAAAGCCGAACAGTTTTTTACACGGGCTGTGGATTTTGGCTACTCCAAAAACCCCGAAGAAACCTTCTCTTTTTGGAATAAAAACAACACCCTGGCCGATGTCGTATACCTCATCCGAACCTTTCAGCCGGACGTGATCATTTGCCGCTTTCCAACAACCGGAGAGGGTGGTCATGGTCATCACACCGCCTCCGCCATACTTGCTCAGGAAGCCTTTGATGCAGCAGCCGATTCTACAAAATTCCCTGAACAACTCAAATACACAACTGTTTGGAAAACCAAACGCCTGTTCTGGAACACCTTTAATTTTGGCAGCACAAACACCACTGCACCCAATCAACTTCAAATGGATGTGGGCAGCTACAATGCCCTGCTTGGCAAAAGTTATGGTGAGATCGCCTCCGAAAGCCGCTCCTCTCACAAATCACAAGGTTTTGGTGTGGCCAGACAACGTGGCAAAAACATAGAGTACTTTAAACAATTAAAAGGCGACAGCGTGTCAAAAGATATTTTCGAAGGCATCTCCACATCCTGGTTAAAATTTAAAGACACTCAAGGCATACAAAAAACAGTGAATGAATGCATAGGTAAATTTAATGCCATCGCTCCTGAGCGTATTCTGCCCCAGCTTCAAAAATTACACACGCAATTAAGCGCATTAAAAGAAACAGAAAAAGAACTTGCGTATTGGAAAACACAAAAACTTAAGGAGTTGGAATCCCTTATTCTCTCCTGCTCTGGCCTCTGGCTGGAAGCCTCTGCACCGGATTTCAGAGGGGTACCGGGACAAGAAATCACCATTCAAACTCAAATTATCAACAGAAGCAAAACAGCGGTTACATTAAAAGGCATCCGCTATTTAAATCAAAGCGACACAACTACCCAACTGTCCTTAGAATACAACACACTTTATACTTTTAAAAGAAAGGAAGTGCTGCCCGCTACCACTGTCTACTCTTCACCCTATTGGTTAAACGCCGATTCGTACTCGAATTCAACTGAACCCTTCCCGGGCTTAGCTCAAGCTGTATCAAACACAATAGTGCACTTCGATCTCAAATTGGGTGAATTCAATTTAAAGGTGGCGCGCGATGTAATTTACAAATCCACAGATCCCGTGAAAGGGGAAGTGTATCGTCCGTTTGAAATTCTTCCTCCCCTTACGGTTAACCTAAGCGAAAAAGCAGTAGTATTTACAAACGCTGCACCAAAAAAAGTGGTGTTTACATTAAAAGCAAATACCTCAAACCTGAGTGGTAAGCTAATGCTGCAACTGAGTGAAGGTTGGACCTGCGACTCAAACATTCGGGAATTTAGTCTTGCAAAAGCAGGCGATGAACTGATGGTGGAAGCACGTATTTCGGGTAACGCTCAAGTTAAAGAAGGCTATCTTAAAGCCGCTGTGCTTTTAAATTCAAAAGAATATAATCAAAGCATCTACCGAATCGAATACGATCATGTGCCGTATCAGTTTATGTTAAGTCCGGCAGAAACAAAACTTGTGAACCTCGATGTAAAAACAAAAAAATTACGCATCGCTTATATTGAAGGTGCCGGAGACGATATTCCCGCCGCACTCAAACAAATGGATTTTGAAGTAAGCACATTAAACGATGAACAAATCAATACATCCGATTTAAACCAGTACCATGCCATCGTTACCGGCGTAAGAGCTTACAATGCCAATAAAAACATGCCACGCCACTA
>JALOMJ010000036.1 GCA_025455485.1 Bacteroidia bacterium
CTGGGAGGTTTAACCTGCGACAGCATGGATTATTACAATACCGAAGCTCACACCAATCAGGTGTTTCTGCCTAAGGTGGAAAAAAACCAAAAGGTTCCCCTGTACATTGGCTTTTTCCATACCGGCGCCTACCAGGAGGCTTTGAGTGGTTATGGCGGCACACAGCATTGCCTGATACCCGCGCCCAAACATGTGTTGATTGACAGAAACGAAGATGGGGAATTTACCACGCGTTTGTTTGCGAAGGAGCAGAGCTACAAAAGCATGCTGAAAATACTGGGCTATTAGGCTGTTGAAATATTTTAAAATCTTTAGCCTGTGTTGCGTGTAACATCTGCCCTCCAACGGCCTATTTTTCTAACTTTACCATCTTATTCCCTTAACGCGTATGGCATTATTTGATTTTTTAACTCAGGATATAGCGATTGACCTTGGTACGGCGAACACCATTATTATTCACAACGATAAAGTGGTGGTGGATGAACCAAGCATAGTGGCTATGGATCGTACGAACGGAAAAATCATTGCTGTAGGCCGCATGGCGCAAATGATGCATGGGAAAACCCACGAAAACATAAAAACCATACGTCCTTTAAAAGATGGAGTAATTGCGGATTTTCAGGCAGCTGAGGAAATGATCAAAGGCATGATCAAAATGATTAATTCGGGAAACCGTTTTTTTAAACCCTCACTTAGAATGGTGATTTGTATTCCCAGCGGCATCACAGAAGTGGAAAAACGTGCGGTACGCGACAGTGCCGAACACGCGGGTGCAAAAGAAGTGTACATGATTCACGAACCCATGGCCGCTGCAATAGGCATGGGCATCGACGTGGAAGAGCCCATGGGCAACATGATTATTGATATTGGCGGTGGTACTTCTGAAATTGCGGTAATTGCCTTGGGAGGAATTGTGTGCGACAAATCCATTCGTATTGCCGGCGATGATTTTAATGCCAACATTGAAGAATACATGCGCAGGCAACACAACATATTAATCGGTGAACGCAGCGCCGAAAAAGTAAAAATTGAAGTGGGTGCAGCCATGACGGAGATTGATAACCCGCCGCCTGATTTTGCAGTGCAGGGTCGCGATTTAATGAGTGGCATTCCAAAAGAGGTGTATATCTCTTATGTAGAAATTGCGCACTGTCTCGATAAGTCCATTTCAAAAATTGAAGAAGCGATTTTAAACGCGTTAGAGATGACGCCACCCGAATTGGCAGCCGACATTTACAGAAAAGGCATTTACATGGCAGGTGGAGGCTCCTTGCTGCGCGGACTTGACAAACGCATTTCGTCGAAAACAAAATTACCGGTACACGTTTGCGAAGATCCATTGCGTGCGGTGGCCCGTGGCACCGGCATTGCACTTAAAAATGTACACAAGTTCCCGTTCCTTATCAAATAAGGAAGTGAGAACAGAAACCGGTGAACGTTGAAGTAACCGCTAAACTTTTTACAAGGGAATAAACGAGGATGCAACAAGGCAATAGATTCAAAGCATGAGGAACTTATTCACCTTTATTGTTCGCCATAATTTTATCTTCTTCTTTTTATTTCTACAGCTCATCTCTTTTTGGTTGATGGTTCAAAAAGGCGCATACCAGGGCGCCAACCTTCTTAATTCATCTAATAAAGTTGTTGCCGGCATCTACCAGATGGCTGCGAATGCCAAAGAATATTTTAACTTGAGGGCAGAAAATGAACGTTTGGCGAATGAAAATGTGGTGCTAAGAAACTCCTTGAAATCTAACCTCTATGTTCTTCCACTCAAGGTCTACAAAATACGCGACACCATTTACCGTCAGCAGTATTCCTACATTTCCTCCAAAGTGGTGAATTCCTCCGTTAATAAACGCAGAAACTACCTTACTTTAAATGTGGGTGAGGACATGGGCATTAAACGCGACATGGGTGTGGTGAGCAGCAACGGGGTGGTAGGCATTGTAACCGACGTTTCTGATAATTTTGCCAGTGTGATGAGTTTGCTGCACAAGGACCTCAGGGTGAATTGCCAGTTGAAACGCGATGGAAGTTTTGGTCCTTTGGTTTGGGATGGCGAAGATTACCGCCATTGCAACCTTACTGATATTCCAACACACGCCCGCATCCGGCAGGGCGATACAGTAATGACCAGCGAACTTTCAGGTATTTTTCCTGAAGGCATTATGGTTGGAACTGTTGTAAGTTTTGAGAGAAGAAAAAACGAATCCTTTTATACGGTGAGGGTAAAACTAAACGCCGATCTTAAAAAAGTAAACCACGTTTACGTGATTAAAAATAAATTCAAACAAGAAAGAGATTCATTGGAATTAAAAACGCAACAGTCGGGTGACAATTGAAATTATAAGAAACTGCATTAGGTTTGTGTTATTGATTCTGTTACAGGGCATCATTGTACAGAACATTAATCTGGGGGCATACATTATTCTGTTTCCCTATGTGTTGTTTGTGTTAATGCTTCCTTTTGAAACCAATAAACACCTGGTGTTATTCCTTGCTTTTTTGCTGGGCCTTGTTGTCGACTTTTTTTATGATTCTTCCGGGATACATACGTCTGCTTGTACCCTTATAGGGTTTATCCGGCCTTACGTATTAAAATACATTGCGCCCCGCGATGGTTATGACATTGGTGTTAGTCCGGTTGTTCAGGACATGGGGCTGGAATGGTTTATTCGCTACGCAGGAACACTAATTGTGGCGCATCACTTTTTTGTATTTTATCTTGAGATCTTCAGATTCACAGAATTTTTTCAAACATCCTTAAGGGTTACACTCAGTAGCATAGGCACCTTTGGTATAATCTATGCCATTCAACTTATCTTTGTTTCTAACGCATCCCGAAAATGAGTAACAACGCATCGCTCAGCGGAAGGAAATATTTCATAGGTGGTTTTTTTGTCTTAATTGCATTTATTTACGTGCTGCGTTTATTTTATATTCAGGTAATTAATGACAAGTACAAGCTGGATGCTCAAAATAACGCATTTCGTTACCAGACGGAGTATCCGATGCGCGGTTACATTTACGATCGTAATGGAAAAATACTGGTGTATAATGAACCCTCATACGACTTAATGGTAATTCCGCGGGAGGCGAAAGGTTGTGATACCATGTCTTTGTGCGAAACCCTGCAAATTACCAAAGAGGAGTATTTAAAGCGAATGAAAAGAGCGTCGCAGGCACCCAACTCACCAAGAAAACAAAGTGTATTCGAAAAACAAATGTCGGCGAAAACCTTCGCTGCCCTGCAGGAGAAGATGTATCGATTCAAAGGCTTTTTTGTTCAAAAACGGGCAGTAAGAAAATACCCTAAGCCTGTAGCGGCCCACTTGCTGGGATATGTTGGCGAGGTAACGAAAGCAAAAACAGAAAAAGATCCGTATTACAAAGAAGGAGATTATTACGGTACAAGCGGCATTGAACGGAGTTACGAGGAGGCCCTGAGAGGAAAAAAAGGAGTTCAAATTGCAATTACCGATGTACACAATAAAATTATCGGCAAATACATGGATGGCAAATACGACACTATGGCCATTCAGGGTAAACCGCTGTATTGCACCATCGACAGGGATTTGCAGGAGTACGGCGAACAACTCATGAAAGGAAAAAAGGGCGCACTCGTTGCGCTTGAGCCGTCTACAGGAGAAATACTGTGTTTAATTTCAGCACCAACTTATGACCCTAATCTTTTGGTTGGCGGTAAAGAACGCGCCAGAAATTTTTCGCGTTTGTACGCCGACACCAATTCACCATTATTTAACCGTGCCCTGCAAGCCATGTATCCTCCCGGGTCAACTTTTAAATTGATAGATGCTTTAATCGGGCAAAACGAAGGGGTAATCAAACGTTCTACCAGCTTTCCTTGTGCCAGAGGTTATCCACCCATGGGCGGAAAACCAAAATGCCACCCGCACGGCCCGGTAGATTTGGTAGGCTCTGTGGCACAATCCTGCAACTCGTATTACAGTTATGTGTTCAGAGAAATTGTGGATCAGAAAAAGTTTCCAAGTTTTGTGGATGGTTACAATCATTGGAGAAACAACGTTATGACTTTTGGTCCCGGTACTCACCTTGGTACCGACCTGCCTTACGACAAACCCGGAAATGTACCTTCAGTTCAATATTATAACAAAGTGTTTGGCAAAAATGGGTGGAGAAGTAATACCATTGTGTCTTTGGGCATCGGTCAGGCCGAACTTTTGCTGGTTCCCCTTCAAATGGCAAATGTAGTGGCTACCATCGCTAACAGAGGCTTTTATTATGTGCCTCATTGCATTAAAGGAGTGGGTACGGAGAAAGCTCTGGATAAAAAATTTACTGAAAAAAATTATGTGTCTGTACAAAATCAGGAAGCTTACACCAATGTAATCGATGGCATGCAAACCTGCTTTGATGCCGGAACAGCTTATTACTCGAGAGTTCCCGGTGTTGTAGCTTGCGGAAAAACAGGTACTGCTGAAAACCCACACGGCAAATCACATGCAGTGTTTATGGCTTTTGCGCCAAGAGATAATCCTCAGATTGTTATAGCCTGTTTGATAGAAAATGCCGGATTTGGCGGGGTGTGGTCGGCTCCGATTGTAAGTTTAATGATCGAGAAATATGTAACAGGCAAAGTAACCCGGCCCGATTTGGAAAAACGCATGATGGCCGTAGATTTGATTCAAGGAAAAAATTTACTCACAACCGAATACCACTAATGGTTCAAAGAAGAAATCAAAACAGTTTATTTTATGGCGTCGATAGGCTGCTGGTTGTGATTTATGTGGTATTGGTTATTATGGGTTGGTTCAATATTCATGCGGCTGTATACAATGAAGAGCACCAAAGTATATTCGACACCACACAAAAATACGGTAAACAGCTTCTTTGGATTTCCACAGCAGCTATTATTGCATTTTCTATTCTTTTGATTGATGCCAATTTTTACACGGCCTTTGCCTATGGATTTTATGCTGTGTTTATATTGGCCAATATTTTGGTAATTTTTTTAGGAAAAGAAATTAAGGGCAGTAAATCCTGGTTTAAATTTGGGGAGTTTAGCCTGCAGCCGGCTGAGTTTATGAAATTTGCCACCAATCTGGCACTGGCAAAATTTTTAAGTAATCAAAACATCAACATCACCCAACGTATTGGTTTCAAACTAAAACAAATTTGGAAATACTACCGAAACACCTTTGTAGCTTTGTTAATTATTGTTTTGCCATTACTGATCATTAAATTGCTGCAAGATGAAACCGGATTGGCCATTGTGTTTTTGGCCTTCATCATCGTGCTTTATCGAGAAGGATTAAATGTGGGCTTTATCATTTTTGGTATTATGGTCACCATTCTTTTTGTACTTTCTTTGGCTTTCAGTCAGATTTATGGTATGCTGATAGTGCTGGCCGCTATGGCTGCATCGGTATTACTGTTTGTAAAAAGAACCCGCGCCAATGTGTTAGCAGTTATAGCCGTTTATCTTTTAGCAGCCTCAGTGGTTTTGGGCACAAATTATGCCTATAACCACCTGGAAGCCCATCAAAAGGTTCGTATTGATGTGTTATTGGGAAGAGGAGAGGTGAACATGAAAAAGGAAGGCTATAATGTTAATCAAGCTATGATTGCAATCGGCAGCGGAGGTTTTAGCGGAAAGGGCTATTTACAGGGCACACAAACTAAATACGATTTTGTACCGGAGCAGGATACAGATTTTATTTTTTGCACGGTAGGAGAAGAATGGGGTTTTTTAGGAAGCACCCTGGTTATCTTTCTGGAACTGCTCTTAATTCTTCGTCTGATTGTATTGGCAGAACGTCAACGCTCAGACTTTAGTCGAATTTATGGTTATGGTGTTTCGGCTATTTTGTTTTTTCACGTGGCGGTAAACATTGGTATGACCATTGGGTTAATGCCCGTTATTGGCATTCCGCTTCCATTTTTTAGTTATGGAGGTTCGTCACTTTGGTCATTCACCATCCTTCTGTTTATATTTATAAAACTGGATGCTAACCGTTTGCTTGTGCTTCGGTAGGGCCATATTTTTTTATGAAACGCATAATTAGTTCAGCCAGCAATAGGGGGTCGGCCGATTCAAACACATGCCCCGTTTCAGGTAAAACAAAATAACCTGAGCATTCAATTTTTTGCTGAGCCAACACACACTCTTCCATGTTTACCATTTTATCCTTGTCAGCTCTTCCAATCCAAACAGGCACTGTAATAGTTTCGAGTGAATTCAAAAAATCAAAACAACTTGTTGTAAGTGTTTGCATCATGCCTGCAGTTTGGATAAGCAGGTCTTTATAGAAATTACCATGCTTCAATTTCAGGTGTTCAACAAAACCCGGTGCCTTTTCCATAATTAAGTCAAGGTTTAATTTCTGCACCTCCTTTTCAGTAAACTCCTTTGTCCAGTTAAATTTTGTTCCCAAAGTAATAATGCCTGAAAAGCTGTTTTTGTTTTTTACTGCGGCATTTAAAGCCACGTAACCCCCCATGCTATAGCCAAACACATAAGGTTGTTTTAAATTTTCCTTCACCATAAAATTAAGTATGTCCTCACTAAATTCATCTATGCCGAATATGTTTGTTAATGGCTTTTTACCATGCCCTTGAAAATTAAAGCAAGTAACATGAATGCCCTGAGTTGTCAACTGCCTTTCGAGGCGATGAAAATCTTCAGATGAACCAAGGGCGCCGTGAAGCAAGACAACATGAATCATACACAAGAATACAAAATTTTGACAACGCTGTGTGTAGATTTTCTTAAGTTTTGGCGGGGGTTTGAGGCTTTTTGCTATTTTTAAGCCTTAATTCCTGTGCAAAAATCATCTTCAAAATACATTGTTTGGCTCTGGCTTATTTTACTGGGGCCTGTAGTAAGTATTTTTCTGGTATTAACCTTGGTAGGGCTTGAAGCCTTTGGACCATTACCCGATGTGGGCGAATTGGTAAATCCAAAAAATAATCTGGCCACCATAGTATACAGTGGCGATATGAAAATTATCGGGAAGTATTACAGCGAAAACCGGGTTAATGTGGATTTTAAGGATCTTGACAAAGACATGGTGGAGGCTCTTATTGCAACGGAAGACGCCAGGTTTTATGAACACAGTGGGGTAGATGTGAAAGCCCTTGGTCGCTCCTTTTTTGGTGTATTTACAGGAGGAAAAGGCGGCGGCAGTACCATAACGCAGCAGCTTGCCAAAATGATGTTCCCGCGGGAAAAACTCAGTAAACCCGCACTGCTGGTGAGGAAATTTAAGGAATGGATTATTGCCACTCGTCTTGAAAAGTATTACACCAAAGAAGAAATTCTTGCCTTATACCTAAATAAGTTTGATTTTTTGAACCTTGCAGTGGGTGTTAAGTCGGCCGCACAAATTTATTTTAACCGCAGTCAGGATAGTTTAAAAATAGAACAAGCCGCCATGTTGGTAGGCATGGCTAAAAACCCTTCTTATTTTAATCCCATCCGTTTTGAGGAGCGAACCAAGCAGCGGCGCAATGTGGTGCTTAGTCAAATGGTAAAATATGGTTACCTTAAACAAGAGGCGTTTGATAGTTTAAAAGTTTTGCCTTTGGGCTTGAACTTTCATCCGGAAGATCACAACGAGGGCCTTGCCACCTATTTCAGAGAATACCTGAGAGATAATTTTTTAAACGCCTGGTGTAAAAACCACATCAATCCAAATACTGGCAAACCTTATAACATATACAAAGACGGTCTCAGAATTTTTACAACCATCGATTCGCGAATGCAACAATACGCCGAAGAAGCGGTGAACGAGCACATGAGAGACCTTCAAAAACTATTTAGCAAAGAATGCCTCGATAAACGCAATGCACCATTTGCCTGGAACGTAAGCAAACAGGAAATTGATAACATGATGTACGCCTCCATGAAGCGGAGCGACCGTTACCGCTTGTTAAAAGAAACTGGCATGAATGAATTTCAGATACTGGGTACATTTAAAAAACCGGCTAAAATGAGGGTGTATAGTCTAAGGGGTGAAATAGACACCGTAATGACGCCTTACGATAGCATCAGGTATTATAAAAGTTTTTTGCAAACCGGGTTTATGGCCATGGAGCCACAAACCGGTTACATCAAAGCTTGGGTAGGGGGAATCAACCACAAACATTTTAAATACGATCACGTTAAAGTCAGCAAACGGCAGGTGGGCTCCACGTTTAAGCCTTTTGTTTATGCTCTGGCCATTCAGGAGGGTTTGTCGCCCTGTCATCAGGTGCCTAATGTTAAAACCTGCATCACAGGCGAGGATGGCAAAGATTGGTGCCCTGAAAATTCCGACGGACCCAATGATAAAAATGTTGGAAAGATGATCACATTAAAAAGGGCTCTGGCACTTTCTATAAATTACATCACGGCATGGGTAATTAAGCAATACGGGCCGCGCGCTGTGGTGGATTTATGCCACCGTTTGGGCATTACTTCCGAAATTCCTGAAGTTCCATCCATATGCCTTGGTACTGCCGACATCAGTGTTTTTGAAATGGTTGGCGCTACCTCCACGTTTGTGAACAAAGGCACATATATACAGCCTACGTTTATTACCCGTATTGAGGATCAGAACGGAAAAGTGCTGGAGGAAATTATTCCAACTACCGATGAAGTATTTAGTGAAGAAAAAGCGTATGCCATGATACAACTTATGCGTGGCGTAGTGGATGGTGGTACCGGAACACGATTAAGAACCCGCCACAAATTGTACAATCAAATCGCCGGCAAAACCGGCACCACACAAAAAAATGCCGATGGTTGGTTTATGGGACTTACACCCGAACTGGTTGCGGGGGTTTGGGTTGGGGGAGAAGACCGAAGCATACATTTTAATTCAATGGTAGAAGGCCAGGGTGCGAGCATGGCATTGCCCATATGGGGAAAATTTTTCAGTAAAGTGTATGCCGATAAAAAACTTAAGGTTAGTCAGGGCGAATTCCCTCGTCCAGCCAGTATAGATGCATCGCTTGATATGGATTGTTCAAAGTTCGATAACATGGTAACAGAAGAACCGGATGAGGACAATGAATTCGACCAGTAGTCCAATCACGCATTTTGAATTCTGTTTTAAACACATATTTTAAGCCACACCTTCATCTGTGGTTGCTCTTTTCTGTTTTTCTAATTTCAGAGTGTTTTGTAAATCCTTTCGCTGAATTTCCCTTAAACGATGATTGGGCGTATTCAAAATCCGTCTATTTATTTCATACACAAAACAGGTTGGAAATTGGCGACTTCGGTGCAATGAGTTTGGTGCTGCATTTGTTCTGGGGAATAGGGTTTACCAAACTTTTTGGCTTTTCTTTCACTGTTCTCAGGATATCAACGCTTATTTCTTCTTTTATTGGTGTTGGCATTTTGTTTAAGATAGTAAAAGCCTTCAGTCTTAATGTATGGATTGCTTTTCTGCTTTCGCTGATGTTGTTCTTCCATCCCATCTATTTCAATTTAAGTAACACCTACATGACGGATGTTAATTTTAACACGCTGTTTTTACTGTGTGTGTTTTTTGCACTTAAATTTTTCAAACAAAACAAGTCCTTAGATTTGATTTTGTTTTTTGTGAGTTGCACAGGATTAATTTTTATACGACAATTTGGAATTGTTCTCCCTTTGAGTTTTACATTAACACTTTTGTTCATGAAAAGGAGAAACCTGAACATTGTGCTTTGGTCAATTATCGGTACAACGCTGGTGTTCATCATTTTAAAAGTCTATGAAAACAATCTCTCGAATCTTTTTCAAAGTGCCCACACCTACAAGCGTTCGGGTGATTTTAATTTACTGAGCAATGCCTTTTGGATTTCCTATGGGCGGCACATCATTTTGTATTTGCGTGTGATTCTTATGCAAATATTGGTTTTTTCAGCCCTTCCTTCCTTGATGGTTGTTCCTGCATGGATAAATAAAACATCCAAAATAGTGGTGTTTGCATGCTTGTTTCTGGCCTTGCTGATTTGTTTTTATGTTTTCGGCGACACGTATTTCCCATACGCCAACATTTTTAATAACATGTGTTTGGGTCCCGAAACGTTTTATGAGTCAACACAAAGCCGGTTAACACACACATACTCTGAACCATTTGCCGAGTGGATGAATGCCATCAAATGGATTTTTTCATCCATTAGTGTATTTACAATGTTTTTAGGCTGTTTTCTGTGGTGGAGAGGTGATAGAAAAATAAACACTACGTTGTTGTTTTTGGTGTTGTCAGCGCTGTTTTATGTCTCACTTTTGCTAATTCCAGATTATTTTTTCGATCGTTATACTTTGCCTTTAATTTCAATAGCACTGATTTTTACAGGCCAATACATTTCCGGAATCAGGGGTATTTTGACTACAGTGCTCTGTCTTTTGCTTATGGCGTTTATGTCGGTAAGCGGCACAAAAGATTATTTTGAGCTGAACAGAAGCCGATGGGAGGCTTACACGTATTTAAAAACTGAAAAGCATGTTCCGTCAAATGAAATAAATGCAGGGTTTGAAGTGAATTGCTGGAACGAAGGTGTAGAAAGTTGGTGGGCAAATTATAACGAATTAAAAGGATACACTTACCTTATTCAATTTAAACCAGAACCCGGTTTTAAACACTTTAAAACCTACGAATTCCAGCGCTTCTTCCCTTACAAAACCGATAAAATCAATATATTTGTTCGCGACAGTTTAGACAATACTTTATGATAAACAGAGTAGTTAAGAATGCCGAAGAGGCACTAAAAGACATTAAAGACGGCATGACCTTAATGGTTGGAGGTTTCGGATTATGCGGTATTCCGGAAAATTGCATTTCGGAGTTAGTAAGGAAAGGTGTTAAAGGTCTAACGTGTATTAGCAACAACGCCGGGGTAGATGATTTTGGATTAGGATTGTTGTTGCAAACGAAACAAATAAAAAAAATGATTTCCAGCTACGTAGGCGAAAACGATGAATTTGAACGACAAATGTTAAGTGGAGAGCTGGAAGTGGAGCTGGTGCCTCAGGGAACTTTGGCCACGCGATGTTTAGCAGCCGGGTATGGTATGCCTGTTATTTATACACCCGCCGGAGTCGGAACTGAAGTGGCCATTGGAAAAGAAGTCAGGAAGTTTACCTACAATGGAGAAGAAAAAGATTATTTGATGGAGAAAGCCTTTGAAGCTGATTTTGCACTTGTAAAGGCCTGGAAGGGCGATGAAGCAGGAAATCTTATTTTCAGAAGCACCGCGCGCAACTTTAACCCAATGATGGCCATGGCCGGAAAAATTACTGTGGCAGAAGTAGAACATTTAGTGCCTGCCGGTGAATTAGATCCTGATCACATACACACGCCCGGTATTTATGTACACCGAATTTTTCAAGGGAAAAATTACCAAAAGCGCATTGAGCAGCGTACCACCAGAAAACGCAGTTAAGGAATGAATCAATGTTTCACTTTGCTTCTTGCAACACAACAATACTTTTTAAAGTAGCGCATAATTTTACACGCTTATCAATTTAGTTTTTGCGTGAGTAAAACTTCCACGATGGAAAGAGACAGAAAATAAAGATTGTATGTTATTTAATTCCCTGCATTATTTTGTTTTTCTGCCCCTGGTTGTTGTTCTGTATTATCTGATACAACCAAAATTCAGATGGATTCTGATTTTTATTGCCAGCTGCTACTTTTACATGGCGTTTGTGCCAAAGTACATTCTTATTCTTTTTCTAATCATTATTATTGATTACGTATCAGCTTTAACAATTGAGCAGGTTCATGGCCGCTTAAAGGTGTTCTATCTGGTAGCGAGTTTAACAGCTAATGTGCTTTTGCTTGCTTTTTTCAAGTACTTTGCTTTTTTAAATGATAATCTTGAGCTTGTGTTTAGTCTCTTCGGTAAAGATTACCACCGGATTAATTTAGACATTATACTTCCCATCGGACTTTCTTTTCACACCTTTCAATCCATGGCCTACACCATTGAAGTTTACAGGGGAAATCAAAAGGCCGAAACACATTTGGGATATTTTGCCAATTACGTGCTGTTTTTTCCTCAAATGGTTGCGGGCCCCATTGAGCGTTATGCCACCCTGGGTAAAGAGTTAAAATCAATACACACCCCCCTGTATCAAAATTTTGCCGATGGCTTTAAATTAATTTTGTTTGGATTGTTTGTAAAAATGACCATTGCAGATAATCTGGCGCCGTTTGTTAATCAGGTTTATGCTGATCCCTCTGAATTTTCATCACCGGAAGTATTGGCTTCTGTTTTTGCATTTTCGTTTCAGATTTATGCTGACTTTTTTGGGTATTCCACCATTGCACTGGGTTCGGCAAAATTACTGGGCATAACTATAATGGATAACTTCAAAACACCCTACTTATCTAAAAGCGTCACTGAGTTTTGGACGCGCTGGCACATTTCACTCAGCACCTGGTTTAGAGATTATCTTTATATTTCAATAGGCGGCAATCGGGTGAGTATTCCAAGGTGGGCATTCAACATCATGCTGGTGTTTATGGTGAGTGGCTTGTGGCACGGAGCCAGCTGGACCTTTGTAGTGTGGGGTGCACTTCATGGTGTGATGCTCCTGACTGAACGCCTGAGTTCAAAACTGTTTAAATTTGAGATCAAACAAGGTTGGTCTTTTATAAATCTTCTTTTGTGTCTTAAAACATTTATAATCACCTCGTTTATCTGGATATTTTTTCGGGCCGAAAGTTTCGGTAAGGCTAAAGCAATGATTAAGTCAATCTTGCATTGGCGAGGTTCCTTTGATATGTCCAAAGAAATATGGACAGTGCTGGCAATTGCCTTGGTGGTCATTGCATTTGATGTGTTTTATTACAACTCCCGTTTTGAGCTTAAGTTAAACCAAAAACGGGGCTTTGTACGATGGGCAGTATATGCTGTTTTGATTTTTAGTCTTTTAGCTCTTTCCGGCGCTCAAAAATTTGCCTTCATTTATTTTCAATTTTGATGTTCAAATATATCATCATACGTATTCTCGGTTTGGTTCTGATTTTTTTAGGATCAAATTATCTCTATACTCTGTTGTTATTTGAACGTGATTTAAATGAAAAAAGTGATAAGATTTTGGAGTTGAGAGAGAGTCAGAAGTCTGCTGACATACTTTATTTCGCTGAATCTTCCAATGTAAATTTTCACGAGAACGATTCCGTTAAATTTACACTCTCTGAGTTCACTAATTTATTTTATCCTGAGCTAAACATTGTTGCAGTGAACAATGTGGCAGCGCATTCCGGAATATTTAAAAAATGGTTAAACGATGTTGATGTTCAAACCAAAAACCTTAAAGCCTTGGTGGTTACCATGAACCTCAGGTCTTTTGATGCCGCCTGGCGACACTCAAAATTAGAAACGCCGTTACAGGAATCCTTTGTTTTGTTGCAACCTTATCCCAACATCATCAACCGGTTTTTACTCTCATTACAAGCCTTTGACAGCAAAACAGAAAAGGAAAGAGAAATTGAAATGTTAAAGGAGTGGCGCAAAACAGAATTGAAATTTCCGTTTGCTTTTAAATACAAAACAGTTACCGATTGGGATTGGGCCATGGCAAACGGCGGTCAGTTGAATGCAGATGGCAGCTGGAACACGAAAAAATCGGAGTTAGCCTGTCATTACATCAAAGCCTATGCTTTTAATCTGGATGAAAACAACCAACGAGTGAAAGATTTTGACGAGATAGCCAATTGGGCTGAAAAAAATAAAGTAAAGGTGTATTTTAATTTATTGGCAGAGAATGTTGAATACGCCGATAGCCTTGTTGGAAAGGAATTAGTATTTTTAATGAAACAAAACAGAGACTTTTTGGTGAAGCGCTACACAACATCTTTTACCACTGTGGTTGATAATCTCGAATTGGTAAACGGCAAGGACTTTACAGATCAGGATTGGACGACGGAACACTATGGGTACAGAGGAAGAATGGTAATTGCCAGGAATTTAGCACATCAATTAAAAAGACAGTTTGAAATAAATTACAAAAAAGCGTATTAAATTTATGTTAGATAAAAACGGAATAGCAAAGCGTATAGCACGCGAAGTTAAAGACGGTATGTTTGTTAATCTTGGCATTGGCATCCCAACCCTTGTGGCTAATTATATACCGGATGGATTTAATGTTGTACTTCAATCTGAAAATGGAATTTTAGGAATGGGTCCTTTTCCCTATGAAGGGGAGGAAGATGCTGATCTTATTAACGCCGGAAAACAAACCATTACGCTTTTAAAAGGTAGCAGCATTTTCGACAGCGCTATGAGTTTTGGTATGATTCGTTCACAAAAGGTTGACCTAACCATTTTGGGCGCCATGGAAGTGAGCGAGAATGGTGATATTGCCAATTGGAAGATTCCGGGCAAAATGGTAAAAGGTATGGGTGGCGCCATGGATCTTGTAGCCAGCGCCAAAAATATTATTGTAGCCATGCAACAAGTCAATAAATCGGGTCAATCCAAACTCCTCCCGAAATGTGAATTACCGCTTACCGGAGTGCGTTGTGTAAAAAAGATTGTTACAGAACTTGGTGTTTACGATGTTCTTCCGCAAGGCGGATTTAAATTACTTGAACGCGCACCCGGCATCAGCATTGAACATATCAGGAACGCTACCTTGGGAAAATTAGTGGTGGATGGCGATGTTCCTGAAATGCGTATTGATTGATTACTTCTTGAAGTTGATTTGTATTCTACTTTATAAAATGTTGTTTTCGGAAACACCCTCATGATTGAGATTGTTTTACCATGTTATAATCCACCGCCCTTATGGTATAAGGAATTAATTTCATTCGATGGTTTTATACACACCCAACATGCTGTAAGCTATATTATCGTTAACGATGGTTCTAATAATGGGGAATTGGAGAATGCTTTGCCCTTGCTCAAAAAGGCAAACATCAACTTTACTTTAATTTCATATAAGGATAATAAAGGAAAGGGGTATGCATTAAGACAAGGTATAAGCGCAAGTAAAAGCAATTGTCTCTTGTACACTGATATTGATTTTCCATTTATAAATGAAAGTGTTGCAGGCATGATTGCCCTTTTGCTTACCAACAAATACGACGTGTTGGCAGGCAGCAGAAATCAGGCCTACTACAGCAATAAAATGAGCTTTTTCAGAAAACTGCTGTCAAAGGCATTCCGGTTTTTTTTGAAAGTTGTTTTAAGGATGCAGGTAACAGATACCCAATGCGGCATTAAGGCATTTAACGAAAAAGGAAAGGATGAGTTTCTTAAAACAAAAATTAACCGGTACTTGTTTGATTTTGAATTTTTATACAATTGCAGAAAAAAATCAGCACTTAAGGTAAAGGCAGTGCCGGTAGAACTTAAACCCAATGTGGTGTTTCGAAAAATGAAATTAAAAATACTACTTCAGGAAACTTTAAACTTACTTAAGGTTATATTCACACCCTAATTATCTGGGATAATTATTATACAAGGTGTCCTTTTCTGATGTTACAACCCGCAGACTTGTGCCCAGAGGCCTCAGCATAAAATTGGAAACATGGTAGCTAAAATCATGTCCTCCATGTATAAAAAATTCGTAAGCATACCGTGAATCTACTTCAATTCTGCGTTCAATAATACTGTAACCATCGCCGAAACCGGATGGATGTTTTAATGGTATCACATCCTGCCAATGGTAGTCTTCTCCTCTTTTTTTTGCCACCACCATTGAATTGGCTGTACTGATGTATGTTTTATCATCAGTATGGTAATGAAAACTTAAAATGTATCTGCCGGATGGAATACCATTCGTATCGCTTTCGTGAACCATTTCATACACCATGGCATTGCTTTGCAAAAATGGCGTGCGGTTTTCTTTTGGAAGATAGAGCAGAGGCAGAGAATCGGAAGGCAGTATTTTGTTGGATTGCAGTGTCAACAATTTGCTATCAAGTATAGGTTGCCTGAGTTTATTTTTGCTCAGAAATCCAAATTGTGTGGAATCATTTTGCAAATAACGGGTAGTTACATGCCATGCCCGCAATTCATCTTCAAACAAGGGCTCATCTGTTTTTATAACAAAAAAGTCTTCAGCATTCAAAAATGCGTCAGTCGCAAGATGTTTTTTATAGGAATTCAAAAGATTTATTGCTGAACGGGTTTCAAGCAAGGAGGTTCTCGACATACAGGCACTCACAATCGGCAAACCGCTGTGGTAGGCGTAAATAGTCGATAAAAACATGGGTTTAGTGGGATTACTCCGTTCATACATTTCTGAGCCTATGTAAAACGTTGGCAAAGGAAGAATTGCCTGAGCTTTTTTCTTTTGGATGATGTCCAGCAAATGGGTTTCCTCCGGCTTCAGTAAGTTGCGGTTAAATACATTTCTGTCTTCCCAAATCACACCATCGTAAATCTTAAAATAAGCATTGCCTTCGTAAACATTCAATATTAAATAGAACAATGCCAGAAAATTAAGAGCGTTTTTGGCATGGCGATTAAATTTATTCTTTAGAAGTTCATAAATACCATAAAAGAAAAACAGGGGTAAAACATAATACGCAAACCAACTGAATCGGCCCATGGCCCTGAATTGGTTTAAAGCCTGAATTTTAAAGCCAAAAACCTCCTGCAATTTATATTGTATACCAAAAGAGAACATGAGCAAAAATATGCAGGCCATAAACATACCAAGCAGCGCATTTTGATATTTAATCTTTTTGTGAAAAACAATAAGCAAGGGAAGTCCTGCTATTAAAAGTAGAATAAATCCTAAGCCCAAATATGAATAGCCTTCAAAGTGCCGTGGAAAAGCACCAATCCATTTAGTTAAAACTTGACTAAAGGGTCCGAAAGATGGCACCAAAAAACTGGATGGTTCACTGATAAAATCGGCGTTACCAAAAGGCTCCGGACTTCTACCGATATGACGATCGCTAATCGCCATAAACACTTTAAACAAGATAACCGGCAGAATGCCTGCTATAAAAGCTTTGCTTATGGCCGGCAAGAATTTTTCTTTCTGAAATAAACTCACACACACAAAGGAAACACATGTAAAGAGTGAAAGCCCTAAACCATAATAAGGGTGAATTAAAAACAGCACGCTGTTAAAAGTAAAAATAGTATACAGGGTGCCTTTTTTTTGAAATAAAAAATAGCGCATCACAAAAAGCATGGATAAAGGGATGATGCACACATAAGCGAGTGCGTAGTGACCACAATAAATTCTGAAGTATTGCGGGGATAAAATCGTGATGGAAAGTGAAATGGCGGAGGAGGCAAGCAACGGAAATTTCAGTTGATTAAATAATCTCAGGTAGATAAGGGGGGTGATGAGTATGGAAGCAAACATCAAAAAATGAAGTATACCAATGGAGTAGTTGTGAGTAAATGGGAATAGCCGGAGTACAAATGTTAAGAGTGGCTGACAATCGGTATACACTACATGTTCGCCAAATGGATAATTATAGCCGGTAAAATGCAAAGGCGAAGGCGAATTTTTAATTTGAAAAACATAGGTGAAATAATTTTTCAAAGAATCATCAACTGAACTCGAAAGCAAGGTGTTTAAGTTCAGAAAAACGTTTAG
Organism: Bacteroidia bacterium; assembly: GCA_025455485.1. Lineage (GTDB taxonomy): Bacteria > Bacteroidota > Bacteroidia > B-17B0 > Aurantibacillaceae > Aurantibacillus. The sequence goes on from JALOMJ010000036.1 coordinate 17,537, forward strand.
AAAATAAAAGGAATAGTAGCTGAGCGTAATGAGAAAAAGCAGAACGTAGGGGTTGTAAAGTGCTGATTTTATTCTGCTTGGATTGAACATAGAGGCTAAAAAACGCTGATGGAATTAAAAATTTATAAAAGTAACCTGTTTATCATCAATATAATGCCGTTTCATCCAGGCTTTTAATTGTTTATGAAGCGGATCATGAAAAGCAAAACACAATTCTCCGAAGCAATTGCTGGAGTACCCGTTAAAGGTGTATAAATTCATTTTTTGGGTGGCCAGCATCACATCAATTTGGAACAATTCATCATCATTTTTGGTGTTTACCACGGCAATAATTTTTGCGTTCGAGGTATTGGATTGTCGGATTAATTCCTCAAACACAGCGGTTCGGTAGCGTCTTTCGCTGCTTGGCGTTCGGAGGTAGCCTTCCTGAATGTCAAATAAATTATCAGCAATAATAAGGGGTGCCAGTATAAATGGCAAGTACCTGAACTTTTTAAGTGTAAGCGTATTTAAAAACCAAAGTCCCAGCCAAATGAAACAGAATACCACAACAGCCATAAACCTGCCGGGCAAACGCATATTTGAAAATCCCGGCCAGGATTGAAAATATATAAACAGCGAATGATGATCGCGCGTGCGGGAGAACAAAAGAATAAAAATAACGCAGATGAAAAAAATAATCAAGGGAAGGGGAAATCCCTTTCTGCTTGTAATAAGCCAGTACATAAAATAAACAAAGGCAAGCCCCGCACCCAAATAAACAAACAGGCCAGGGAAATAGTCGTGCAGGTACCAATAGTCATCCTGTTTAATGGGCGATGATTTTAAGAAGTCCCAAACCACAACCATTTGGTGAGGTAAAAAATAACTTAAAAAATGTGGAAGCCCATGGGAAATAGCAGTGTAAGGTAATGCGCCACCCAGAGTTTTCCCCATTTGATAATACGGTAAGGCAACCAAAGAAATCAAAAGCAAGGAAACACCAAAGGCCAGCGATGCAAACAGCAGGGTTTTTCGAGTTATTAATTTTGAAAACGTGGTGTATCTCTTTTCACTTATTAAAAAGAATACAAGAAACAGCAAACAAAACAAGGCAAGGTAAATGGCCAGGTAAGCATTGCTGTAAAATTGAAATACAAAAGCGAGTAAGGCAAATACCTGATGTTTGAGTTTACCGGTAGTAAGGAAAAGGTAAAGTTGCGCAATAACCAGAGGAATAAAAAATTTACAATTAATCTGAAGGTGCATAAATTGGTTCAAATTGTTTATGCCAAAAGCAAAAAGATACGCTCCGAGAGCCGCAATAACGATGGAGAAGCCAAATTTTCGGAAAGCCCAATACGAACACAAGTAATTCAATGCCGAACAGGTCATCCACCAGAGTTGATAGGCATGTTCTGTATCACAACCCAGAAATCTGAAAAAGGCATAAATGGGCAACACCCCGCCCATGGCATCAGAAATCGCAATGTTGTTTTCAAGAGGATACATAAAGTTGGCCCTCCAAAAATCAGGTTCAATACCCAAAAGCCATTTGTAGCCGTGTTCCAAAACATAATTGATAAAGCGCGAATCGCCGTAATCTCCCGGCGTGTATTCAAAATGTAATCCTATCAAACGAATACAGTAATAATAAAAGCCAAAGAGAAAGAGTAACCAGGAAAATGCCTTTGCAGTAGTATTTTGCATCTACTTTTTTGCTTTAGATTAGGTTGGTCACTTTTTGGGTGTGGGTGTAAGCTATTTTACTTGAACCTGGGTTTCTGAATGCCTTAATAAAACAAAGGCACTGCAAAAACAACATTGAATGGCTGAAATGGAACACAATTAACCTCATAGACTCAGTCTGTAACGTAAAGGTATAAAGTAACAAAACTTCTGCAACTTCTGACATTCGCTACCGGCAATTGATTTAAAAAGTAAAGAAAGGGATGGGAACCTGATTTCATACAACCTGTTGTTTCTGGAGTTAGAACCAGCTTTTTTTTCTGCGCGTGCCAATTCCCAATACGCCCAACAATCCCCTTGTGACTTCTCTTGCCACTGTTCTTCCGATTTGTTTTACCAGTGGATTAGCCCCGGCTTTATCCAACAGCGTTTTTTCTTCTTTTGTTTTCCGTGTCTCTTTTTCTGATGGCAAGGGGGCCTTGCTTACCTCCTGTATTTTTTCGCGTAAAATTTCATATGCACTGTCACGGTCAATGGTTTTGTTGTACTTGTGAATTAATTCACTTGATTTTAGTTTTAGTTCAATTTCTTCATTACTTAGGGTACCAATGCGGCTGGCGGGGGCTTTCAGATGTACTGCGGCCAGGGGTGTTGGTATGCCCTTTTCGTTTAAGGCTGTTATCAGGGCCTGACCTATTCCTAAGTTGGTGAGCAATTCATCGGTTTTATAAAATTCCGAATTGGGATAGTTCTCTGCTGTTTTACGAATGGCTTTACGGTCCTTTTCCGTAAAGGCCCTTAAGGCGTGCTGCACTTTTAAACCGAGTTGCGATAAAACAACATCCGGTATATCGTAAGGGTTTTGAGTAATAAAAAACACACCAACACCTTTTGAGCGTATGAGTTTAATGATGCTTTCAATTTGATTCAATAAGGCCTTCGAGGCTTCTTTAAAAATTAAATGCGCCTCCTCAATAAAGATGCAGAGTTTGGGTTGTTCAAGATCTCCAGACTCCGGAAAGCTTGCATAAACTTCAGCCAACAAACAAAGCATAAAACTCGAAAACAGTTTAGGTTTGTCTTGTATATCACTCAAGCGAATGATTGAGGCAATTCCTTTGCCTTTTTCATCCAATCGCAAAAGGTCCTTCACCTCAAAACTGGGTTCTCCAAAAAACACATCAGCGCCTTGTCCTTCCAGTTCTATTATCTTTCTTGTGATTGTAGCTATAGATGATGAGCTGATGCCGCCGTATTCTTTTTGAATGTCTGCTTTGCCTTCATTACCCGCATATTGAAGCAATTGTTTTATGTCTTTCAAATCCAGCAAGGGTAGTTCATGTTCATCGGCATACTTAAATAACATGGCCATTATGCCCGACTGCGTATCGTTGAGTTCAAGAATTTTTGAAAACAATACCGGCCCGAATTCTGACACCGTGGCTTTTAACCTTACTCCCGGCTCATCGGAGATGGAAAAAAATTCTGCGCTGCTGCCCTCCGGATGATACGGCATCCCAATGGCGGCATGCCGTTCTTCAATTTTTGCATTTGCACTGCCTTTTTCTGAAATCCCACTGAGATCGCCTTTTAAATCCATCAAGAGTACAGGCACGCCTTCTGCACATAAACTTTCTGCAATGATTTGCAGTGTAATGGTTTTTCCTGTTCCTGTTGCGCCTGCAATTAAGCCGTGGCGGTTAAATGTTTTTATAGGAATTTTTACCTGAGCATCTTTTACAGGTTGATCTTCAAACAACGCTGCGCCAAGTGTGATGTATTTTCCTTTTGGGGAATACCCTGATACGATAGTGTTTACAAACGGGGTGGAAGTGGACATAAAAAAAAGCCTCAACAAATTAAGGCTTTTCTGAAGGAGGATACAAAACTATTTTAGCAAACTCACGTGTCCCATTTTGCTGTAGAGATTGCCGTCCAGGTCTTTGTATTTGATGCGGTACACGAACACATCTTCTTTAATGTCCTGACTGCCTTGATTGTTTACCGTGCCGTTCCAGCCGGTGTTTACGTCTTTGGTATAAAACAGGGAGTGACCCCAGCGGT
>JALOMJ010000037.1 GCA_025455485.1 Bacteroidia bacterium
CTAAAAAAAGATCTTCTTAAAACACATCATCCGGTTCTTTTTGAGGTTTTGCATACCACCTGGCTAATGCGCGACAAGGCCTTCAAAGGGCGCTTTTGTGTTTACCGGCACAGTAATATTGAACACGATTATTATTCAGGATTGGCAAAAGCCGAAAAAAACCTTCTGAATAAAGTGTATTTAAAGCTTGAGGCCCTTAAGCTAAAACGTTATGAGGCCATCATTCGTCACGCTTCACTAATTTTGGCGGTGAACATCAGGGATAGGGATTATTTTAAAAGCAAATTTCCGGAGGTGCCTTGTGAATTTCTGCCGAGTTTTCATCCGGGTGAATTAAAATCCCTTGTAGGAACAGAACCTTATGTGTTGTTTCACGGTAATTTATCGGTTTCTGAAAATGAAGAGGCTGTTATGTGGCTAAGTAAAGCGGTATTTCCCCTGTTAAAACAACCGGTTATCGTTGCAGGACTTGAACCAAGTGCACGTGTAGTAAATCACTTGTCAAGTATAAACAATGTAAAACTCATAAAGAGTCCGAACGAAGCCCACATGATTGAATTAATTCGAAAAGCAAACATTCATGTGTTGTACACGGCTCAGGCTACCGGCTTAAAACTTAAATTATTGAATGTGTTGAATACCTGCGGTTTTGTGGTATGCAATCCCCAAATGCTTGAAGGTACAGGCTTAAGAGAAAACGATGGTTTGTACGTGGCCCGAAATGGGGCGGAGTTTGTTTCCAAAATCAATCAAATGGCCGGTGTTCAAATGCGGCAGGAGCAGCTGAACGATCGCAAAAAATTGCTCATTCTTTTCGATAATCAATTGAACGCCAAAAAACTGATTCGTTTGGTGTTTCCTTCAGGCGTATAGTCGCTTCTAACATGTGTTTTTTTAGGGCGCCATGCGGGCTGTACGCTTTTAGCTTGTTCAATTTGGCCAACATGCGCTAGTTGTTACGGGGTCTGCCCTGCCTTCATCGGGCAGCCTCCGCCCTTCAAGCGCATGTAAGCCAAATTTTCACAAGGCTAACGCTCCCATCCCTGGCGCATATTCTGAATCTAAAGATTCCAAATCAAACAAATGAATAGTTAACCGAAATATCGCGCTAGGGACAGAGCGCCCGCCTGCTTCATCAAGGCATGTGCGTGAGCGGGCAGGGCATGTTGGAGCTCTTGCGGACAGTGATGTTTTTTTGAAGTCCGCACAGCGATTAGCGAAGGCCTGCCCGCGTTAGCGTTCGGGCGGGCGCGGTCTCGAGCAGGCATCCTTATACTTTTGGCCTGCAAGAGGAGCGCCCAAAAACGCATTGTGATCAAAATTAGCCTAAACAAGCACCATAGGAATTTTTATTTCGTGGCGTATACTGTCAATGGTAGAACCCAAAAGCAGGTCCTTTAAGGTACGGTGTCCGTGAGTGCCCATCACCAGCGTATCGCAATTCAATTCCTTTACCAATTTGGGAATGGCTTTTTTGGCATCACCAAAGCCCAGTTGGATGTCAACTAAAAAACCGACCTGTTGCAGCAATTTTTGGTATTCAATCAGTTTGGCCCCGTCTTCATCTCTTTCCAAATCGCGTGTCTCTTCGCCGTACACCACCGCCCCTGTACTTTCCAGCACGTGAATCAAAATAAAGGTCGATGCTTTATTACCCAATTGCAGGGCTTTGTTGATGGCTTTGTTGTCGCTTGAACTGAAGTCGACGGTAATCGCGATACGTTTGCTTGGACTTAGTTCTGTTAAAAGCAGGGGGCGAAAATCGCTGTGAAAGGCTTTCTCTGTTTTTTTGAAACGATTCCTGATAAAGGGTTGAAGCAAAATATAGATGAGCATCATAAAACAAAAGATGCAAATGGGTACCAGAGTAAAGCTCACCAATACGGGATGGGAACCGTTGACAAGCAGATCGGTGATTTCGTTGTAAACCATTTTAATGTTCAGGCTGATGATGGCCAGTGCTGCAATCCACGACAATACTTTTTGCCATTGGGGTATTTTAAATTCTCCCATGATTTTGCCGTCACTCACAAAATGAATGAGAGGGATGATAGCAAAACCGAGTTGCAAACTCAATACCACCTGAGAGAAAATCAGCAGTTTACCAATGGAACTGTCGCCCATGATCCAAATGGTAATGAATGCAGGAATGATGGCAATCAAACGCGTAAGCAAACGCCTGATCCAGGGCCTTAAGCGTAAATTCAGGTAACCTTCCATTACCACTTGTCCGGCAAGTGTTCCGGTGATGGTAGAACTTTGTCCTGCGGCAATTAATGCTACTGCAAACAAAATTGGAGCGAGGGTGCTGCCCAACATGGGTGCCAACAGAGAGTGCGCGTCCTGTATGTCGGTGACTTCGTGTTGCCCGTTCATAAAAAAGGCGGAGGCGGCCAGAATAAGGATAGCTGCATTCACAAACAAAGCCAGGTTCAGGGCAATGGCCGAGTCGACCACGTTAAACCGTATGGCTTTTTTTATTTCGGTGTTGGTGCGTTTGAAGGATCGGGTTTGTACAAGTGAACTGTGAAGGTAAAGGTTGTGGGGCATTACAGTGGCTCCAATAATACCGATGGCAATGTAAAGGGCTTCGTCGTTTTCAATAAAAGGGATAAGGCCGGTAACCACCTCGGAGATTTCGGGTTTGGCGATAAACAATTGCATTAAGAAGGAGATGCCGATTAAGGCCACCAAACTGATGATGAAGGCTTCAAGTTTTCGTATACCCTGGTTCAGAAGAAAAAGCAAAATAAAACTATCCAACACCGTGATGCAAACCCCTGTGAGGATACTGATGGAAGGAAAAAGCAAATGCAAACCAATGGCCATGCCCAGCACTTCAGCCAGATCGCAGGCTGCGATGGCAATTTCGGCAAGAACGTAAAGGAAAAAGTTGACCAGACGTGGGTAATTTTCCCGGGAAGCTTGCGCCAAATCTCTTCCGCTTACTAAACCCAAACGGGCGCAATGGCTTTGCAACAAAAGGGCAATGAGGTTGCTCATTACAAGCACCCACAATAAACTGTAGCCAAACTTGCTGCCTCCGGCAATGTCGGTAGCCCAGTTGCCGGGGTCCATGTAGCCCACGCTGATCATGTAAGCGGGACCAAAAAAGGCCAGCAATCGTCTGAAGCTGCTCCTTCTCTCGGTGTTTACGCTGGCATTTACTTCTTCTAATGATTTACTCATGACTTCATTTCAATTAATAGGTTGGAAGCAACTTTATGGCTGATGTATTGCCCCGGTTTTTTGTTGATGCGGATGAGGTAAGAGCCGTCGTAGCTGTTGTGTTCTTCAATTTTAATCTGGTCGCCGATTTTCAGGCCAATGGAAGTGAGGTGTCTTAAAAAATCCACATGGTGTTCGTTTACACCAACAAAAATGTAATGGCCTTTGTTTTGGATGTTGCTAAGGGCGCTGGTTTTTGGTTTGGGTAAAACCCCCTTTGCGTTGGGGATGGGATCACCGTGGGGGTCATATTTGGGTTGGCCCAAAAAGGCATCGAGGCGTTCAATCAGTTCGTCACTTTTAATGTGTTCAAGTTGTTCGGCCATGTCGTGCACCTCGTCCCATTTAAAATTCAGCTTTTCCATCAGAAACACTTCCCAGAGGCGGTGTTTGCGCACAATGGCTATGGCCAGTTTTTCGCCCTGTTTGGTCAGGGACACGGCTTTGTACTTTTTGTAATGGATGAGTTTTTTATCGGAGAGGCGTTTCAGCATGTCGGTCACCGAAGCCGCTTTGTTGTTCAGGTGCTCTGAAAGACTGCTGGTGCTAACGCCCGGTTTGTCGCCTGAGGACTGAAGGGCGTAAATGGCTTTGAGGTAATTTTCTTCCGTACTCGAAATTTCCATGGCACAAAGATAAAATAAATTATAATACCCTAAAAATAAATTTAGGCTGGTCTAAAAATGATTAAATAAAATTAACAATTTTGAAAACCAGTTCCGGGTCCTGCTTGGAACTAAGGATGCATCGGCTTCGATAGGCTCAGCCGCCGTGTGGTAGATGAGCCCGTCGCGGTCCCTCTGACTGTCGCGGTGCCTGAGCTTGTCGCGGTGCCTAAGCTTGTCGAAGGCACCGGATAACTTCGTCGAAGGCACCGCGTAAATTTATGATTACTGTAACGTCGGCTTCGACAGGCTCAGCCTCCGTTCGGTGTCTGATTCTGTGACGTTGCCTGAGCCCGTCGCGGTGCCTGAGCTTGTCGAAGGCACCGATGATATCCTGCTATTCGTCAGTAAAATTTGTATTTTAGAGAATGAAAAAGAACTTCATCGAGGAATTGCTCAAACTTGAAGTTGGTCATGAAAAAAGAACTGTGATTTCAACTTAGAGTTCTATCGAGTTGGCAAACGGAATTATAACCCAACAGAATTAGTGAAAGGGTATGTATATATTTTGGAATGCAGTGATGGAAGCTATTATACAGGTAGTACAATAGATTTAGAAATAAGATTGTTGCAACATCAGCAAGGATTAGGAGCAAACCACACGAAAAAAAGATTGCCGGTTAAATTGGTTTATTTTGAAATGTTTGATCGGATTGACCATGCTTTTTATCGTGAAAAACAAATTCAGGGTTGGAGCCGTGCAAAGAAAGAAGCTTTAATAAACGGTTGTAATGATCTATTGCCAGGGCTTTCAAAGTCTTCAAAATCTAAAAAAGGAAATTAAATTCGGATTGAGGGCGTCGGCTTCGACAGGCTCAGCCGCCGTTCGGTGTCTAATCCCGTTGTGGTTCTTGAACCATTCGCGGTGCCTGAGCTTGTCGCGGTGCCTGAGCTTGTCGCGGTGCCTGAGCTTGTCGAAGGCACCGCATATTTTTATCGAAGTTACCGCTGCTACATGGCTTGAAAACCTTTAGATACTTTACGGTTAACGACAAACGGCGCTATCGCTTTTTTATCTCACTGTTATTCAAGTCGTTTAAATTTCAGGTCTGGGATGGTAAACTTGTTTGGCCAAGGTATTCCCTTAGTTTTGTAGAAAATCCTTGCCATGAAAACGTCTTTACTTTTATCCGCTTTATTGTTTCTCCTCAGCTTTGGTTTCAATGCCCAAAACAAAACGGAAGCGACTTCTCAAAAAGAGAACACTCCGGTAGAAATTAAAAACCCTTTATTAAAACCTGAAACCTATTCGGCTTTGGCGTTTCGAAATTTGGGTCCTGCCGTGACTTCCGGCCGTATCAGCGATATTGCCGTTAACCCAAAACAACCTTCGGTGTGGTACATTTCCGCGGCCAGCGGTGGGGTATTTAAAACAGTAAATGCCGGAACCACCTTTGAACCTATTTTCGATAAGGCCGGGGCTTATTCCATCGGTTGCCTGGCACTGGACAAAACCAACCCCAACGTAATTTGGGTTGGAAGCGGAGAAAACAACAACCAGCGCAGTGTAGCTTATGGGGACGGGGTATACAAAAGTGAAGATGGAGGAAAATCCTTTAAAAACATGGGACTCGGAAAATCTGAACACATTGGCATGATTGCCATTGACCCGAATAATTCCAATGTGGTGTATGTTGCAGCTTATGGACCGGTTTGGAGTGCGGGAGGCGAAAGGGGCATTTACAAAACAACTGATGGGGGCAAAACCTGGAAACAAGTGCTTAACGTGAGCGAACACACCGGTTTTAATGAAATTCACATGGACCCCAGAAATTCTGAGGTGCTTTACGCTTGCGCGCACCAACGCCGCCGCCACGAATGGACCTACATCAGCGGAGGACCGGAAAGTGCTGTTTATAAAAGTACAGATGGAGGAACCACCTGGAACAAACTGAGCAATGGCTTGCCTGCGAACGACATGGGTCGCATTGGTTTGGCCATTTCTCCGGCCAACCCCGATGTTTTGTATGCCATTGTTGAAGCTACCGAAGGCAAAGGAGTTTACAGAAGTGAGGACCGAGGAGCGAGCTGGAGCAAACAAGGGGATTTTTCAACAGCCGGCAATTATTATCAGGAAATTGTAGCCGATCCCAAAAACGAAAACAAAATTTATTCTCTCGACACTTATGCCATGGTATCGGAAAATGCCGGAAAAACGTTTTCGCCCCTGGGAGAAAAAAGCAAACATGTGGATAATCACGCCCTTTATGTTTTTCCTAAGGATGTAAAACACATGCTCATTGGTTGTGATGGAGGCTTGTACGAAAGTTTTGATGGAGCCAAAACCTGGAATTACAAAGCCAATTTGCCCATCACTCAGTTTTACAGAGTATGTGTGGATAACAGTAAACCCTTTTATTACGTTTACGGTGGCACTCAGGATAACAATACATTGGGCGGTCCGGCCCGCACCATAAGCGCTTCGGGAATCACCAATGCCGATTGGTTTGTTACTGTTGGAGGCGATGGTTTTCAAAGCCGGGTGGATCCAAAAGAGCCCAACATCGTATACAGCCAATGGCAATACGGAGGTTTGATTCGTTTCGACAGAAAATCAGGAGAGCAGGTGTCCATTAAACCCATGGAAAAGCAAGGCGAGGCCGCCTGGCGTTGGAATTGGGATTCGCCCCTATTGATTTCAGCTTTTGATAACAAACGCTTGTATTTTGCCGCCAATAAAATTTTTAAAAGCAACGATCGGGGCGATTCCTGGACATTAATCAGTCCGGATTTGAGCCGGGGCATCGACCGGAATAAATTACCGGTGATGGGCAGAGTATGGAGCATGGATGCGGTGGCCAAAAACCAATCCACTTCCATGTTTGGTAACATTGTTTCATTGTGCGAATCCCCTTTGAATGAAAAACTTTTGTACGCGGGCACCGATGATGGTTTGATACACGTCACCGAAAACGGAGGAGATAGCTGGACCAAAATCGATAAGTTTTCGGGAGTACCTGAATTAAAATTGAACGGGTACACCATTGGCACTTTTGTGCAATACATGGTGGCGTCTCAGCACAACGAAAATGTGGTGTATGCCGCTTTCAATAATTTGCGTCAGGGCGATTTTAAACCCTATTTGTTGCGCAGCGCAGATAAGGGCAAAACTTGGACCAGCATTGCTTCTAATTTACCAGAGAGGGGCTCAGTGTATTGTATCGCAGAGGACCATAAAAATCCCAACCTTTTGTTTTGCGGTACTGAGTTTGGTTTTTTCTTTAGCCTGGATCAAGGAAAAAACTGGATCAGGTTCATGAACGGCATGCCGGCTTCGGTTTCCATTCGCGACATTGCCATTCAGAAAGAAGAAAACGATTTGGTGCTGGCTACTTTTGGCAGGGGATTTTATGTGCTCGATAATTATGCTTTGTTACAAAGCATCAAAGAGGAGGACCTGAAGAAAAACACCATTTTCCCCGTGAAAGAAGCTTTGGTGTACATTGAATCAAGGCCTTATGGTCACAGGGGAAAATCGTTTCAAGGGGAGTCGTTTTACACCGCAAAAAATCCACCCGTTGGGGCTGTTGTGAATTTGTATTTGAATGAAGAATACAAATCTTTAAAAGACAAACGCAAGGAAGCGGAAAAAGAAAAAATAAAAAACAAACAGGATGTGTTTTACCCAAGTGCCGACAGCATACGTTTGGAGGACAATGAAACGGCTCCTGCTTTATACCTTGTTATAACCGATGAGGGAGGAAGGGAAGTACGCAAATTAAAGCTCAATTATAAAAAAGGGATGCAACAGGTGGTTTGGGATGGGCGTTATGAGGTAACAGCTCCGGTTAACTTTTCAACACCGGATACTGAGAATCCTTACTACGAGCCCGATCAGGGTCCGGCTGCGGTTCCCGGTAATTACTTCGCTCAAATTGAAAAAGTGTATAATGGGCAAACCCAAACCCTTACCGATAAGATAGGATTGACCATCAAATCACTGAATGCCTACACGCTTCCTCCACTTGATTTAAAAAAGCAAAACGAAACCAATCAACAAATTGCCGAGTTCAGAAGGGTGGTGCTGGGTTCTTCAGATTATTACAGACATTTGAAAGAACGGGTGAAGTATTTGAAAGAAGCAGCCTATAGAGGCGGTCAGGATGCCATGGCAATTTTGAATGACATTTCCGGGTTTGAAAAAAGAGCACAAGAATTGGATTTAAAACTTTATGGCGATAGAAGTATGGCCAGGCGCGAGTTTGAGACCACCAATGGTTTTGTTGACGATATGGAAACCATGGTGTATTATACCTGGGCCCAAAGTTATGGCAGCACAAAAGTTCTGGAAGACAAGTTCAGAGAGTTAAAATCAGGTTTTGGTATATTGTATGCACAGATCAAAGAGCTTAAACAACTTACAGAACAAATGGAAACCAAAGCCGATAAAGCGAAACTTCCGGGTACCCTCGGACGCTTGCCGGAGTTTGTGGAGTAGGGAAAGCCTCTCTGATCGACCAGGCAGGCGCGCCCGGTCGTCCTTTAAAGAAAACTACTTTTAATAAAATCGTTACTTAAAAAATTCAACCACGGTTTGATTATCCGATCGGATACTGAATTTTTTTTCAATGGTATAAATGCTTCCCCTCAATGTTTTCGCGCGCCACACCGTAACGTATTCCCCGGGTTGTAAATTATACGTTTGAACGGTTTGTGTGTTTAAATTACACACCCATTCCAGTTTGTTGCCACGTTTTACCAATATGGCCCCGTCACCGGCTTCCAGGCAACGTATGGTCAGTTGTCCGGCGTTGGGAATTTCCAGGGTTTTTGTTTTGGATTGTTCAATCAGGTTTTGCGAAAGCAGAATGCGCGGTAAGGTTAAAATTTCAATATCGTAAACACCGGTGATGTATTTTTCAGTGGTGTTGAGCTCCTGAACGTGCACGGTGTTCATGTCCTTGCCCTTACGGATCACACACTTCACTCTTGCGTTGTTGTTGTAAGGGCCATCGCCCCTGTTGATGGTCAGAAATCCCTGAGGTGCATCAATCGGAATAATGTTGTGAATGCCTGAATATAATTTGCTGTCTTTGCTTTGCACTGGGGGAATGGTGTGCGCCACCACTTTGTAAGTAATGCTTTCGTCCAATTTTAAAGTATCGGGACGATCAGAAGAATTTAAGGTATGAATGTAGTTGTATTTGTAAGCGCCGGTATAGGAATCGTAAAACGTAAGGTTTACATTGGTTTCAGTGGGCAAGGATTTGTTGTCGAGCAAATTCACCTGAGCTGAACTTTTGTTGGGGTTTTGTTGCTGTTTAATCAGGTTGGAAATGGTGCTAAAGGTGCTATCATTTTCGAAATTAAAAAAGGTTCCCACACACTCAAAGGTTTTGATTTGTTTGGGAGTTAAGCCAATGCCAATGATGAAGGGTTTAAGCACGATGCCTTTGTCGAGCAGTTTTTGGCGCGCCTTACAGGGGTCGCCTCCGCACTCTTCAATGCCATCGGTGATGATGATCACAATGTTGAGCGAATTCCTGTCTTTAAAATCATTGGCCGATTGGGTGAGCGAATGTTCGATGGGCGTGATGCCGGTAGGCTTGGCTTCACTGACCTTTTGTTTGATGGCTGCAAGGTTGTTGGGAATAAAGGGCACCACCAATTCACTCTCCTTGCAGTTGCCCGGAGGGTATTTGGTTTTATGACCATACATGCGCAGAGCAAACTGATAGTTTTTGTTTTTGCTCAGGCTGTCAATGAATTTATACAAGAGTTGTTTGGCCCCGTCCATACGCGTGGTGCCTTCAAATTTGGCCGACATGCTTTTACTGGCATCAAACACAAAAAGTATACGGGTAGGTTTGTTACTTGCGACTTCTTGGGCAGTGAGCTTGCCAAGAAGCAAAAGTAGAACTAGTATATAAGCCGGTTTCAGAATAAAATCAAAAATACAATTCTCATGGAATTGCGATGAATATTCAGAGAATAGTTTTTCACTTAGTCCATTGTAAAAAACTAACGAATCAAGGTGAGAAATCCTTTGGTTTCTAAATATTCTCCGCGTGCATTTTTGTAAGTAATGAGGTAAGCAAATACCCCAAAACTGCAATTTCCGCCATCCCAGCCTTCATCATCGCTGTTGGTTTCAAATACTTTGTGACCCCAGCGATCGAATACCTGAACACGGTATTCACTTTTATCAACGAAGTGAGTGATCGGCTTCCAAATTTTATTCACACCTTCAGGAGCAAAGGCGTTAGGAACAAAAATGCGACCTTCCATGTATACAGGAACTGAATTGGAGAAACTTCTTTCGCGCAATCCGAATGGGTTGGTAATCCCTTCTACAGCTTCAACACGATAGTCAATTTGGGTGCCTTCAGGAGCTTCCTCCTCCAATTCATCAGTATAGGAGTTGGTAAATGCATCTGTGAATCCGATTGGAACGGTATTGTCTGATTTATTAACGATTCTATAGATGTAATATCCGCTATTTCCACCTCCGTAGCCCTGATAAAAGTTCCAACTCAAGTGATGTGTGAATAGCAGGTCTTTATCCGCCTGCACTTTTAAAAATGAGGAGCGGGAAAGCAAACTTACAGTTCTGCCATTTCCACAACTGTCTTTTACTATGGCTTTATAATAATAGGCGCGCGAATTAATTTCCGCAGCAGTGTCAAAATAGGTATAATTTCGTGTGCCGTTAAAGGCCAGAGTTGCTATTGAGTTGAACTTAACGCCATCTTCAGATCGCCACAATTCTATTCCGCTGCTTACAACAGAGGTGTCCAGCAAAACATCCACTTGCATACTTGAATTGGCATGTACGCTTACTTTTTTAATGTATACGTATTCTGCTGCTTTTACCTGACTGCTAAAAAAGCAGTGCCGGTTGGAACTGGCTGTTATGTTGCCGTCGTTGTTAACTACCCGCACAAAATAACAGAGATTTTTTCCCGGGGCTGGGTTGTCGTGAGTAAAACGTAAATCTTTTGTGCTGCCAATTTTTTGAAATCCTGAACCATTAACAGAATAGTAAACCCAGTATTCTTTTACACCGGAAGGCATGCCTTTATACATGTTCCAATATAAAGTGGTTTTGTATTTGCACACATCGTATTCACTGATAACGTAAATGGTGTTGGGTGAATCATCAAAGGTGCTAATGTTGTCGCAACTGTCAAATGCGGCTATGTATAGACTTAATATCGTGTTTGTGGCGAGAGTAGATGTGTATGTATACATCGTGTTGTTTCTTCCTTGCACTGTGTCGATATATACATTAATACCTGTATTTTGAAGAATACTGTATGCAATAATATCTTCGTCTCTTGGAATTCTCCAGGCAATGACGGTTTGGCCATTCGGTAAAACGCTTATGGAATCCACAAACGGTTCATTAGGGGGTTTTTGATCAAAGAATTTTCCGCGTTGAATATTTGAGCTTGAAATACAGCCACTGTTATCTGGAAGTTGAACAACGTAAGCCATGCTGTCTCCGCAAACCGAAATGGTGTCCTGATAAATTTGTGAGGCGGTGGTTCCAAACAAAAACCAGTTACCCAGAGGGTATTCTTTTTGTATGGTATAGGTGCTGCTGCTGCTTGGTAATTTGGGTTGTTTAATATTGTTGTACACAAGTTTTAGGTCAACCGCCGCCGGAATCAAATTCAAGAATATGCTTCTTAAGGTATCTGAATTGGCAGAGCTGTCGGCTCCGGCAGAACCGTAGCGTGTTCTCATAAAAAAATAGAGGCTTGTTCCGGATGCATTGCCATTGTGTACAAAGGTGTTGGTAGTCAGAGCACCAACGGTAGCCGCTAATGTAAATCCTCCGGCTGCGTTGTTTGAAGCGTAAATTTGATAGGAAAAAAATTGTGAATTTGGGTCGTTAGGGCTAATCCAACTCAATTTTACATTGCCATTTGCCTGCACTTCCAAACAGCGTAAATCTGGCGCATTCACCTGCGATTTAAGTTGAAAACAAAGCAACAAGTATATGGCAAGTGATGGTTTCAATGATCAATTTGTAATTGGCCTGTGAATAAAGGAGCAGACCTCATTCTATAACGTTCAAAATTATATTTTATTTTGGCCCACGGCTTCACCATGGCCGGGTTTTATGAAAGTGCTGCTGTTATTAAATCACAAACTTTAACCTTAGGAGGGCTTATTTATTTCTAAATTTGTGAAGCCTTTTTTGTATTTGAACGTAATAATCCTACCATCCAGTAATTTTGTACGGCAAAGTCCTTAAACTAAGTTTAGTTCGACCCACCTTGAAAAAGAGACATTTAATATTTTTATTACTGTTTAGTTTACTTTGCGCTATGTCTGCTTTTTCTCAGTCTGGCGGACGCAAAAGGGAGAAAAAAGCAAAACAAAAAGGCAGTTTAGTGCTTAAAAAGCCAAACAGCAAAGGCCATGCCGATGAATTTGCCAGAGGCAATAGCGGGCGAAGGAGCCGTTTATCAAGACTTTTTAAAAAAGACAAGGCAGCATGGACCTATAAAAGTTCCGGTTCTCGCCGAAACCAATACAAAGCTAACCGCTATCTTTTTAAGCGTGATCGGTCGGAGGGTCACGTAGATAATGAAGAAACAATTAAGCGCCAGAATAAAAAGCGAATGAAAAATCGCGATCGCGGTAATAAAAGTTTTAAAAGCAAAAAATATTAGTTGAGGGGAATGCAACGCCTATTTTTGTACTTTCGAAGCTTATGAATGTATTGATATTGGGTTCAGGGGGCAGAGAACATGCCTTTGCCTGGAAAATCGCGCAAAGCAAGTTACTTCAAAATTTATACATTGCACCCGGTAACGCTGGTACAGCGCATTGTGGCACCAATGTTAATATTCCGGTGACTGATTTTGAGGGCATAAAAAATCTGGTTTGGGAAAAAGACATTGATTTGGTTTTGGTGGGACCTGAGGATCCGCTGGTAAAAGGCATACACGATTTTTTTCTTGGTGATGAGGTGTTAAGAACAGTTCCGGTTATTGGTCCGAAACGTGATGGGGCTCAACTGGAGGGCAGCAAGGATTTCAGCAAACAGTTTATGTTTAGGTATGGGGTGCCAACAGCCAAATACGCAACCTTTCAAAAAGACAGTTTGGAAAAAGGATATGAATTTCTTGAAACCCTCAGTCCACCGTATGTTCTAAAAGCCGATGGTTTAGCTGCCGGAAAAGGTGTGTTAATTCTAAATAACCTGGAAGAAGCCAAAACAGAGCTCAAACACATGCTGGTGGATTCCAAATTTGGGGAAGCCAGTAACCGGGTTGTGATAGAGGAATTTTTGAAAGGCATAGAGCTTTCCGTTTTTGTGTTAACCGATGGTGTTTCTTACAAATTGCTGCCTGCCGCTAAAGACTACAAACGCATCGGGGAAGGCGACACCGGTTTAAACACCGGGGGAATGGGAGCGGTGAGTCCGGTGCCATTTGCCGATAAAGAATTTCTTAAAAAGGTAGAAGAGCAAATTGTAAAACCCACCATTAAGGGTTTAAATAAAGAAGGCATCGATTACCGCGGTTTTATTTTTGTGGGTTTGATGAATTGCGACGGAGAACCCAAAGTAATAGAGTACAATTGCCGAATGGGTGATCCTGAAACCGAAGTGGTGATTCCAAGAATAAAATCCGATTTGCTGGATCTCCTTCAAGGGGTAGCTTCACAAACCCTTGAGAGTAAAAGCCACGAAACTATTGATGAAATTGCTACTACTGTAGTGATGGTCAGCGGTGGGTATCCGGGAGAATTTGAAAAGGGTAAGCGGGTACAGGGGTTGGACGATGTAAAAGAATCCCTGGTGTTTCATTCGGGTACTAAACAGGATGAAGAAAATGTGCTGACCAATGGAGGCAGGGTGTTTGCCATAACTTCCTTTGGAAGAAGCATAGAGGATGCTGTGAAAAAAAGTTTTTTAACTGCCGATAAAATCAAATACGATGGTAAATATTACCGCAGGGATATTGGCAGGGATTTGATGTCATAATTAACCAAGTAATATAATAGGCTTTGTTGCTTCAACTCATCAAAAAAGAATTCCAACTCGAATTTCGTCAGAAGTCTTCCTTGGCCGGTGTTCTGGTATACGTAATCGGCACCATCTTTGTAAGCGCCCTGTGTTTTAAAGCCAAAGTGGATAAACCTACCTGGAACGCCTTGTTTTGGGTGATTACCTTGTTCACCTCTGTAAACATTTGCGGAAAAAGCTTTTTGAAAGAGAGCGGGGGGCAGGCCCTGTTCAACTACCTGCATTATTCTCCTCTGCATTTTATTTTTGCCAAGATTTTGTTTAACATGATTCTGATGCTGGTCCTCAGCTTGGTGACCTTTTTCTTTTACGCCTTCTTTATCCGGAATGAGGTGGAAAACATGAGTCTGTTTTTGCTTGTTTTGTTGCTGGCTTCCACAGGTCTGGGGGGGATACTTAGTTTGATGAGTGCCATTGCCGCCAAAGCCAGCGCGGGATTTGGAATCATGAGTATATTGAGTTTTCCGGTGCTAATGCCCCTTATTTTGGTCATCATTCGGCTCAGTAAAATGGCGGTGGATGGCATTGAATGGGCCGGTGTTTCAACCCAATTGCTAATGATTCTGGGGGCTTTAAATCTGCTCACACTGGCTCTTTCCTTTCTATTATTTCCTTATCTTTGGCGAGATTAAATCAGAGGCATAACAGATGCCGGAAAATGAAATTTAGAACCTTCATTATCAGCATCTTAAGCCATTAGAAATGAAAAGAGCCTATAAGATCAGTTCCGTTCTCCTCATCCTTTACACCTTGGTTTGGGGACTGCTCAATACTGTGCCACGTTTGGATATCCTCAACGAAACCATTCGCAATGTCTATTACCACGTTCCGGTTTGGTTTGCCATGTTGTTTATGATGGCCCTGTCACTGATTCAAAGTCTGCGTTACCTTCAAAACAATAGCTTGTTTAACGATGCCAAGGCAACAAATGCCGCCATTGTTGGATTGTTTTTCAGTATCCCGGGATTGTTAACCGGGTCGCTTTGGGCCAAATTCACTTGGGGCACCTGGTGGACTTTTCAGGATCCTAAATTAAACGGGGTGGCCATCAGTATTCTCATCTATCTCGCTTATTTTATCCTTCGTTTGTCGGTGGAAGACGAACAAAAAAAGGCCCGTATTTCGGCCGTATACAATGTGTTTGCTTTTGTGATGATGAATGTGTTTATCATGATACTCCCGCGTTTAACCGACTCGCTTCATCCCGGCAATGGAGGCAATCCGGCTTTTGGCAAATACGACCTCGACGATAACATGCGCCTGGTATTTTATCCTGCAGTTGTTGGTTGGGTTTTGTTAAGTTTTTGGATGTATGAGATTAAAAACCGTATCAGTCAATTAGAATATCAACTTTATGAAAACTAAATTGCTTCTCTGTTTGTTTGTTCTTTTAACTTCTCTCGGGAAAGCTCAGGAAGTTGGTCCTCAAATGGCCGATCAATTCAGAGAACAAGGAAAAATTTATGTGGTGATATCAGTAATTGCCATCATCTTTTTATCTCTTGTATTTTTTTTAATCTATCTCGAAAGAAAATTGAAACGACTGGAAAAGGAATTAGAAGAGAAAAACAAGCTTTAAACCTAAAACAGCAAACCTTGAATTTTGAATATCGAATCTTGAACATAAAATGAAAAAACTGCACATCATAGGACTACTTGTTATTGGCATCGCCATTGCAGTAATTTTGGTTTCCTTACAAAATACCAGCACGTATGCTGATTTTACTGAAGCCATGGCCAATCCGGAAAAAGAATACCACGTAGTAGGAAAGCTGGACAAATCTCAACCGCAAGTGTATGAACCTAAAATTAATCCTGATGAGTTTAGATTTACCATGTCCGATAATGCCGGTCTAACAAAATCTGTTGTGCTTCACAAAAGCAAACCGCAAGATTTTGATAAAAGTGAACAAATTGTTTTGATAGGACAAATGCAAGGCGATGAATTTCATGCCAATGACATTTTAATGAAATGCCCGAGCAAATACAACGAGGCAGGAAATCCTGTGAATTAAAGGGGTATGGAAAACATTACAGATTTTGGAGAACGCATTTGGGCAGGGCAAACCGGACATTTTTTTATAGTACTTTCTTTTATTAGTGCGCTATTGGCGTGTATTGCCTTTGTGCTTTCAAAAAACAACACTGCCTATTTAAAACTTGCCCGCATTTCTTACAATCTCCACGGATTCGCTGTAATTGGCATTGCGGGTACCCTGTTCTTTATGCTCTTTAATCATTTTTTTGAGTACCAGTATGTTTACCAGCACAGCAATACCGAAATGAATATGAAATACATCTTGTCTTGTTTTTGGGAAGGACAAGAGGGAAGTTTTTTGTTGTGGACGTTTTGGAATGTGGTGTTGGGCTGGATACTGCGGTGGCAATTGAGAAACGAAGAATGGGAAGCCCCGGTGATGAGCATGGTTGCTTTGGTGCAAGTGTTTTTAGCCAGCATGCTTTTAGGGGTTTATGTGTTCGGATATAAAATTGGTAGCAATCCATTTTTATTACTTAGAGAACACGAAGAGTTCAATAAACTGCCTTTCCTTCAAATTCCAAATTACTTAGAAAAGATTGACGGTCGCGGTTTAAACCCTCTGCTGATGAATTACTGGATGACCATTCACCCGCCTACACTCTTTCTTGGTTTTGCCTCTGTTATGGTGCCCTTTGCGTTTTCACTCGCCGCTTTGTGGAATAAAAAATATACCGAGTGGCAGGCGATTGCTCTACCCTGGACCTATTTTGGGGTACTTGTTTTGGGCGTTGGCATTCTCATGGGAGGCGCCTGGGCTTATGAAGCTCTAAGTTTTGGTGGATTTTGGGCCTGGGATCCCGTTGAAAACTCTTCTTTGGTGCCCTGGATGGTTTTGGTTGCCGCAGCCCACACCATGATTATTAATAAAAACAAAGGCGGCTCCTTATTTACCACACATTTTCTCACCATTACCGCGTTTCTGTTGATTTTGTATTCTACTTTCCTAACCCGAAGCGGCGTATTGGGAAATGCTTCCGTGCATGCCTTCACCGATTTAGGTATGACAGGGCAGTTGTTGTTGTATCTTTTAAGTTTCGTGTTTTTAAGTGTATTGTTGCTTATTCGTGATGTACTTTTTCGAACAACCTATGTTATTCTTTCTTTATTAACATTGGCTTTTGCTGCTTTTTATGATTATCAGATTATTGCTTTGATTGTTTGGTTCTCGGCTTCAGCCATTATCACCGCGATATGCTACACACTTTATTTTCCAAAAGAAAAAGAGGAAGAACAATTGTATTCAAGAGAGTTCTGGATGTTTTTGGGTTCTCTCTTACTTATTCTATCAGCAATGATTATTACCTATTTTACATCCGTACCGGTAATCAATAAATTGTTTGGTACAGCCTACGCTCCTCCAAAAGTGCCTGTATATAATACCTGGGTTGTGCCTTTCGCAATCCTCATCATGTTATTTTTGGCCGGCGCCCAATTCCTTAAATATAAAAGAACAGAATCAAAACCGCTTTTAAAAAGAATTTCTTACACATTTGTTCTTGCCTTGGTGTTCGGTATCGTGGCGTCTATTCCATTGTATTTTTTGAACGATACTGCAGCTAATACTGCATCAGAAAAATGGAACGCTGTTTCTTATTCAATTTTATTGATTGTTTCGCTTTATGCAGTGCTGGCTAATGCCGATTACTGGATGGTGGTGCTTAGAGGCAAATTAAGAAAGAGCGGAGCGTCTATTGCGCACATCGGTTTCGCTCTTTTAATTCTTGGCGCTCTGATCTCTACGTCTAAAAAAGTAGTGCTTTCTAAAAACACATCCACTAGAAAGGTATCCGGTTTGGGAAAAGATTACGATGACACAAAGAGCATTTTACTCACCCGAGGAGATACATTGCCTATGGGTCCTTATTTTGTAACCTTCTCAGGTAAACGTAAAACAGGAATGGATGTTTTTTTCGATGTGGATTATTTCACTAAAACTAAAACCGGCGAATTAAATCTGCTATTCCGTCTATCACCAAAAGTTCAGGATAATCCCCGCATGGGAAAAGCCCCTGACCCGGATACAAAACATTATTTAAACAGAGATTTGTATACGCATGTAACCTATGCAGATTTGGAAGTAGATACAACACGAGCTAATTCTGACGCCTACGCCAGTGCGAAAAATTTTATTGGTCATGTGGGGGATACCATATTTTCAAGTAATGCGATAGTAGTAATTGATTCGCTTTACAGTAACCTTTCTGAACAAGAGTACGAAAGAAACGATTCTTTTTTAGTTGTGACGTCTGTGTTGCGCTGTGTGGATGTAATGAATAAAGTTTACTTTGCCCGTCCGAAATTTATAATTCAAAACAACATCATCATTCCCAAAGAAGATGTGGTAAATGCGCTGGGTTTAAAATTTGTGTTTTGGAAAATCAATCCTGAAAATGGCAGTATAGAAATCACCATGAGTGAAAAGCTAAGTAACAACAAAGATTTTATTGTCATGGAAGCTTATGTATTTCCTTACATCAATATTTTGTGGCTTGGTTGCCTGGTTATGGCATTCGGTACGTTTATCGCAATCGTAGAAAGAGTAAGGTTATTAAAACGTTCAGCGTAAAACATGGCTTCTGCTCCCTCAATAAAAATTGTCATTATTGGCAGCGGAAACCTGGCCTGGCATTTGGCTACTTTTTTTAAAAGTAAAAAACTAAAACCTGAGGTGTATAACCATAGACCTTCAGCAGAACTTACACAGTTCAAACAAAAACTGGGATTAAAAACGGTTTCCGGTTTAAATAACATCAGGCAAGATGCCGATTATTATTTTATTTGTGTAAGTGACCGGCACATTGCTAAGGTTTCAAAGAAAATTAAAACCGCCAAAGAAGAGGCTCTTGTTTTGCATTGTTCAGGAAGTATGCCTTTGAAAGAACTCAGTAAAACGCATCAAAACAAAGCCGTGTTATACCCTTTACAAAGTTTTAGTAAAAATACAGCAGTTAACTGGAAGGATATTCCTTTGTTTTTGCAGGCATCTGAAACTGCAGCCAATAAAAAGCTCACTCAACTGCTCAAGTTGTTCCCGGGTAAAAAAGTGTTGTGCGAGGACGAGTCCCGTTTAAGAATACACCTGGCAGCCGTTTTAGTGAACAACTTTACCAATGCCTTGTATGCTGAGGCGCAGGAATTAATGGGATCAAACTATTCTCAGGATTTATTTCAATTGATGTTACCATTCATAAAAAATGGTCTCGGAAAGTTGGATACCATGAGTCCTCTTGAAGCCCAAACAGGACCTGCAAAGCGGAAGGATAAGGTAGTGATGAAAAAACACCTTCAAGTACTTAAAAAAAACAAGGGACTCAGTAAACTCTACCGTTTAATGAGTGCCATCATTGCTAAACAGCAAAACAAAATTTATGCTTAACTTCAAACAGCGTTTAAATAAGATCACTACCATTATGTTTGATATTGATGGAGTGATAACCGATGGCAAAGTGTTTGTGATGGAGAGCGGTGAAGTGCTAAGGAATTTAAATTCGAAAGACGGGTATGCCCTGCATTTGGCAGCGCAAAAGGCTTACAGAATGTGTGTGATAAGCGGGGGAAACAACGTGGGCATAAAACACCTTCTGGCGAGAACCGGAATTAACGATGTGTTTATCAATGCTCACGATAAAATGGCGGTGTACGAAACCTATTTGGCGGAGAATAACCTGAAGGATGAAGAAGTGATGTTTATGGGAGATGATTTACCGGACCATGGCATCATGAGCAGAGTAGGTTTAGCCGCCTGTCCGAACGATGCTGCGGTGGAGATTAAAGAGATTTGCCATTACATCTCGCCCAGAAACGGCGGAGAGGGATGTGTTCGGGACATACTGGAACAGATCATGAGGGTTCAGGAAAAGTGGGAAATTGTTAAGTGGTAAAACGCAAACATGCAAAGAATTTTAAATAATCCGTATTTGGCTTTTCTGAAACTGGTGAGGGTAGAAAACCTGTTCATGATTGCGTTTACACAATATGTGCTGAGGTATTTTGTGTTGAGAAAAATCCTCGTTCAAAACGGGTCGGCCCTGGAGATGGATCACCTTTTGTTTTTTTTGGTGGTGTTGAGTACAGTGCTTATTGCGGCCGGAGGATACATTATTAACGACTATTTTGATGTTAAAACCGATTTGATCAATCACCCTGATACCGTGGTGGTGGATAAGGTCATCAAACGCCGCTGGGCCATCATACTGCATCTCACACTCACCGCAATGGGTTTACTGCTCGGAGTTTTTGTGGCTTTAAAAACGGGTTACCTGCGCCTTTTTGTTTTTCAATTAACCGCTGCACTTTTATTGTGGTTTTACAGCACCGATTTTAAAAAGAAATTGTTGCTCGGAAATATTCTTGTGGCCATTTTGTCGGCCACCGTGGCGTTCATGCCTTTTGTTTACGAAATGGCTCTGATGCAAAAACAAGATTCAAGTTTTTTGATGGATTACCAGCGTATGATTTTATCTGCCATGAAAATTACGGTTCTGTTTTGTGTGTTCGCTTTTATTACCTCGCTTGCCCGAGAAATTATTAAGGATATTGAGGATTACAAGGGAGACAAAGCTACTGGGGGACTCACCATGCCTGTGCTTTGGGGCATTCGCACCAGCAAGTTCAACGCTTTCTTTTTGATTATCATTACCGTTATTTTGTTATTGTTTGTGGTTTACAATACCATTAAAACCTACCGAATTGTTTTTAATTTTAATAACCTCTACATTTTGGTTTTCCTTATTCTGCCTTTGCTTTTTCTTTCAGTGTACGTGTTACGCGCTAATGAAAGCAAAGCCTTTACAAGGGCCAGCTTGGTGCTGAAATTTGTGATGCTCATGGGCCTGTGTTACAGTTTTGTGTTTTATTATTCCTAGTCCCGTATGCTTGTTCCCGAGAATCGAACAATAGCCTTTCCTTTTGAGATTATTTTAGGTTCGGCATCGCCCCGCCGCAAACAATTGCTCGAAGGTCTTGGACTTCAGTTCAGCGTACAGGCCATAGATGCCAATGAAAGCGAATGGCCGGCACATTTAGGAGCGTATGAAGTGCCACTATTTTTGGCAGAACTCAAATCAAAAGCTTATCCAGGAGGATTGAAGGAGAATCAGGTGTTGATTACCTCCGACACGATTGTGTGGTGTGATAAGCAGGTGCTCAATAAACCATTGGATTTTGAAGAGGGTAAAAAAATGCTCAGGCAGCTCAGTGGAAAAATGCATGAGGTATACACGGCGGTTTGTCTCCGCTCAGCAAACAAACAAAAGTTATTTTACGATCGCACCGCGGTTTATTTCAAAATGCTTAGCGATACAGAAATTGAATACTATCTCAACCACTACAAACCCTA
>JALOMJ010000115.1 GCA_025455485.1 Bacteroidia bacterium
AATTTTTCAGTGGTCATCAGGGCAATATCGCCCAAAGCATAGATATTTTCGGTGTGAAGCACTTTACTAAACCGGTCAACCAGAATTCTTTTTCCAGGTGTAATTGAAGCCTCAGGTAAGCCTTTAATTGTATTTCCCATCACCCCCGCGGCCCAAATTAAATTTTTAGTTCGAATCTCTTTTCCATCGCTAAGCTTTACCACATCCCCATCGTAGCTTAACACCCTGTTTTCTGTCATCACCTTTACACCAAGCTTTTCCAGATAGAGTTTTGATTTTTCGGAAGCCTGAGTGGACATGGCGCTGAGGGTTTTAGACCCCATTTCCACTAAATAAATATACATGGCCGTAAAATCCATTTCAGGATAATCTTTTGGTAAAATGTGTGTTTTCATTTCGGCTAAAGCACCACTCACTTCAACGCCTGTTGGACCACCACCAACTACCACCACATTCAACAAAGCGGCTTTTTCATCTTGAGCTGCCACCAAAGCATTTTCAATGTTTTGTAATAAGGTGTTACGGATGTGAAGGGCCTCACCCACTGATTTCATTGGAAGCGCCAAACGTTCGATTTGCTCATTTCCAAAAAAGTTAGTGTCGGCGCCAGTGGCAATAACCAGATAATCGTAATCAAAACTGCCAACACCGGTAATAACTTTATTCTCTTCGCGCAGAATTTCTTTCACCTCCGTAATGCGAATCTGTATGTTCTTTTGGCCCTGAAATACTTTCCTTAAGGGGAAAATAATGGAACTTGGTTCCAAACCTGAAGTAGCCACCTGATAAAATAATGGCGGAAACTGATGGTAATTGTTTTTATCAATCAACACAACTTCAACCTTCTCTTTCCTGAGTTTTCTGGCCAATTGCAGTCCTGCGAAACCTGCACCCACTATAATTATTCTTTTATTTGGCATGGTACTCATGGCTTAATTGGCAGTAAAGAATTCACGTTTTCTTGCCTGTGAGCAGTGATCTAAGTTCTTCTATAAGCACGGTTTGTGAACTTTTTGCGTTATTCAAAATTTGAAGGGCGCTTTGAATCACATCATCCCCCGGACGGGTTTCATTGTATTCTAAAACGGTGATGGCTTCATGTGCTAAATGAAAATGATCTGAGCAGGCCAGCGTTACGAAAAACAAATAATGGTCTTTAAAATCCAAACCGCTTTCCCAACACGCCTCGGTAAGAATGGCCTGTTGTTCAGGGTCCTTGGTTTCTTTAATGGTATTCACCAGCATGTCCACCGCGTTCATTTCCTTCAGCTGAGCAAAAATTGCTTCACGCATGGTCCGCGTTACATCCTTCTCAAATAAACTCTCCAAGACATCGGCAATAGCGTTCTCTCCTTTGGTAAACCCTTCTCGTCCTATAATTAAGGTGTTGTATTCATTTTTGTCGAAGAGCTTTTTTGGATCAAACTCTTCTTCATTCAATAATTCTTTCATGTTATAACAATTGTTTGATGATGTCTTCCACCTTCACACCTTCTGCCTCTGCTTTATAATTCACAACAATGCGGTGACGAAGAATTGGGATGGCGATGGCTTTTACGTCTTCAATATCCGGACTAAATTTACCCTTGCTGGCGGCATGGCATTTGGCACCAATAATTAAATACTGTGATGCCCTTGGCCCTGCACCCCACTCAATAAATTTTTTGGTAAGTTCGGCGCTGTGCTCTGTATCCGGACGGGTGCGGCTAACCAGGCGAACAGCATATTCAATCACATTGTCGGCCACCGGAATTCTCCTAATTAGGTCCTGAAAGAAAAGAATCTCTTCACCATTCATAATTTTATTTAAACTAACCTGAGAGCCCGTAGTGGTTTGTTTTACAACCTGCAATTCTTCTTCAATTTTTGGATAATCCAACCACACATTAAACATAAAACGATCGAGTTGCGCTTCCGGCAATGGATAAGTTCCTTCCTGTTCAATAGGATTTTGTGTGGCCAAAACAAAAAACGGATGTTCCAAAGGGTATTTTCTTCCGGCTACTGTTACTTGTTTTTCCTGCATGGCTTCAAGCAGTGCCGATTGCGTTTTTGGTGGTGTACGGTTAATTTCATCAGCCAAAACAATGTTTGCAAATAAGGGTCCTTTGATGAATTTAAAATGCCGGTCCTCATCCAAAATTTCACTGCCGGTAATGTCGCTGGGCATTAAATCGGGGGTAAACTGAATGCGGTTAAAACTTAAACCTAGCGCCTCGGCGATGGTGTTCACCAAAAGTGTTTTTGCCAAACCCGGAACACCAACCAACAAACAATGGCCTTTACTGAACACAGATACAAGAACATGGTGTATGGTTTCTTCCTGTCCAACTATTACTTTTCCAATCTCCTTTGTGAGTTCAGCGTATTTTGAAACAAATCCTTCTACTGCTGCTTTATCGTTGTTATAGTTCATAAGTCGTGTTACTAGCTTTAATTAATTATCCGATCGGTCCAATGCTCTGTTTCTGTAGCCAAGTGAAAAATACTCGGCAAATCCGGCTTCAATTTCAGCGGGTGTTTTTTCCTCATTCATTTGGTAGTCTATGGTATAAATCATCATGTTCGATCCGGGCGACTTTCCTGATTGCACAAACACCGTGCTCCATTTTTGTTTGGAAGGGCTGAGTTCTTTGGTTCTGTATAAGTACAAACTTCCCTTCTGACGTTTATTGGCAACCGGTAGTTCCTTCACAAACACCAAACTGTCGCTTAGCAGTTTGTCTTTATCGTAACGGTAAAACTGATTTAATTGCCGTTGTGCCGCTAAAACCGATTCCACAAGGTGTTTTTGTGAAGCGTAATTTTTATCGAAAACGCTCGTAAGTCCGGCCTTTTCAAGTTCAGAGTAAAAATGAGCCCGTGTGTATTTATTTTTCGAATAGTAAGCGCTTAAGGTATCGCTTAATGTATGCTTCTGTTTTAAAAGCGCAATGTGCGCCGGCACCGTAATGGCGTAAAGTTTGGTTTTGTAAAGTCCTTCAAAAAATTGTTTCACCTTAGCATCATTGCCATAAAACGGAGCCAGTACAATTGCATAATTTACCAAAGGAATGCGGGCGTTTGCGTCTTCCGTTCTCAAATACTGTGTGCCAGCATATTTCCTGTTGTTTTGCAAAACAGCCATGTTGTGTTTAAGATTTTCGGCTAATTCTTTATTGGTTTTATCAAGTGAATTAAAGGCAGAAGTTGGATTATCTGCATCGGCCGAATACAACGAAGGATTAAACCGCTTTAAACTCAGTGCAGCTTCAGCGGTAATTGTGCCTTTGAAGGCAGCATACACAGAGGGTTGCACAACCTTTTGATTCACCAGATCTGCCATTAGTGAATACACGGCATCGCGGTATTCATCGTATTTGGTAAGGGCCAACAAACCCGGAAAAAACGTTTTGCACAATTCCAATGAATCATGCAGCGTGGCAAACACATCTTTCACTGTGGCCTCTGATCCCACCAAAGGGGTTTCAGAAAGAATGAGTTCATAAAAAGCGGCGTAGGCTGTTTTTGTTTTTAATCCCGATAAGCCTTTCAACAAACACAACTGAAGGTAAAAGCTATCCTGATATTGTTTATAAAGGGTTTTATACGGCCCTACAATCACATCGCTTTCGAAAACACCACCGTTTACAAACAATTGGGCTTTGCTTTCTTCACTCACCAGAGGCAATTTACCCGAAAGTAAAAAGTCAACGAATTGTTTGGTAAAGGCTTTTTGAAACGACACGCTATTCGACAAACTGATGTTGGCCATGTTTCTTTTTACAGTATCGGTTGAACACAAGTCATCCAGCAAGGTGCTGTATTTGTTTTCAAACACCGGTTTACCAATGATGGTATCCATGGGTTCAAAACTGTCCATAAAGTCTTTGGTCCATCCGGTTAAACCAATCAAAGTATCCATAGGGGCATTAATTTCGAGCAGCACACCGCCTTTGATAAAAATTCTGGTATCAATGGCGCGGCTGGTGGCCGTATCTTTAAGTACATAAAAGGCTTTAAAAATACCACCACTGTGACTTTTGTGCTTTTTCTCCACAACAAATGTTGAATTGTTATTGTAACGTTTTAAAATTCGTTCTTCCATTTCAAGCGAATCACGAAAATCATAATCGTTGTATTTATCAAAACTAATGTTCACACATTCGTTACTGGATGGCGAATAATAATATTTGTTTTCGTTTTTAATGTCGTAACCAAGGTCACGTTTGTTCTTAGCGTAAAAATCACGCGCATACATGTTGGCATAGAGTTCGTTGAATCTGCTTTGTGCATCATCAGTCACCTCATCTTTGGCTTTAAAAAAATAGGACTTATCTGTAATTATTTTGGTAGGGTGTATGAATTTAAATTCGCCCAGGGCCAGTTGTTTAAAAAACGTGTGTTCAAACGGAACTTTTTCCTGTGATATGGCATACGCAAAATAATAATGAACCCCTCTGATGTAAACTTTTCCGCTTAAACTGTAAGCCTTGTCATTTAATCCACTAAAACGTATGCAAGGGAGTTGGTTTTCATACGCAATGGTGTATTCCGTTTCTTTGGTGTATTTGTAGGATTTTAAAACGTTCATGGCAAATTGATTCAATTCAAACGTATCTTCCTCCAGATAATTAAAATCATTAAACACCGCATGTTTTAAACCAAACGTTGTTTTGCCTGATGGATCAAATGCCCTGAGATCTTCTGTAACGCCCGACACACTGGTGCTCCTGTATTTTTCATAACTGTAACCCTCAGGCACAGAACAGGTGAAACCTCCTGTTGCCGGCGAAAAAGTACGCCAGCGCATGGCGCTTGGGTTGTTTGCCTTGTAATTAAACTTTGGTAAATACTCTGTTTCGCCTTTTGGTGCATAGTGAAATACAAGCGAACTAAAGAAGGTAGTTGCGGCATCGCCTTTTGCATAATCCCCTTTTCCGCCAACTTTAAAAATCATCAGTTCAATATCATTCAAATAAATCTGATAGCGCTGAAGATCGCCTTGACGGGTTTGACTGATTATTTCCATACCTCTCAGTCCGGGCTGGTTGCTTATTTTTTTATTGGACAAAATTTTTCCGGGAATATTTTCAAACAAAAGCTTTTCGATTCTTACCTGCCATTCAGCGGCCGACACCTGGAACAAGGTGCCAAAGTGTTTTACCCTGGTAACCGAATAAAACGCGCCATTCACCATGTCGGCGGATAAATAGTATTTTATGTTGTCTACACTGGACAGGGGGTACAATTTGCCCGGAAGTTTTAAAGTAAAGGCCGAATCAGGCGCTGTGTAACGGTTTAAACTGAGTGCCTTTGTTTGGGATTCAAGTTTCTCGCGCTGTTTGCGGCTGTTTTCAGTAACGTGGGGCATCACAGCTTCTACAGTATAACCTTTTTTTCTGAGGAGCTCAATCAAGCCCAATTCACCCGGCAGGTGCGCCGCCCCCACTGCAGAAAACAGGGTTTGGTGTTGCAGCATCGAATCGATGGTGTTGGCAAAAATGGCATTTCGTTCATTTATAAGATATTTAACGGTGTTAGCTGAACTCACCAGCTTACTCAAACTATCCAGTGTATGCAGCTGACCATTGCGGTAAGCATTTTCTATTTGCTCACTGATGTTGCCTCGGTTTGTGTAAGCTGCGTAATCGGTTTCCTTTTCATCTTCATCGGGCAATTCTGAAAGCCGCGAATAAATTTCTGATAATCTGAAATCTTCAAGACCCATAACCGGAAGGTTCAACTTAACAGCCGATTGGTAGATAAACAAATCAATGTAAGTGCCTTCCTCAAAATTTTCGCGGGAGCCATGCTGCCGGTAGAGCAAACCGTTTACAATGTCGGGGTCGTAACTGAGCAGTCCTTTCAGCACCTCGTCATCGGGTGCGTTATCAGTAAACGTGTATTTGTAAAAATTTCGGTTGCGCGAATTGTTTGAGTTGAAGTGATAAAATTCGGAAAGCTCACCGGTTTTCTCCATGTTCTCCATCCATTCTCCGGGATTCGTTTCAAGCCCAACCACATCCACGCTCTTCAGCGCCTTGAAAAATTCATCGGAAAGGTAATAGGCCACGCGTTTGCTCACGTGCATGGTGCCGTAGAGGTAAGATGGTTTTTTTAAGCCCTTACCTGAAATTTTCCAAAGAAGTGATGGGTAGTGGTCTTTTACTTGTGCAGTATAAAAAAACGGAACCAGAAACAGAATAGCAAGAAATTTTCTCATAGTAACTACAACACGTAAACTTAAGGATTTAATTGTTTGGAAGAACCTGAACCCTCTTGCTTTTAACGTGTATTTGCATCGTTCATGGCCTTAAAAATTTCTTTTATTTTGGGCCCTACCGGTGATTTGAACTTGGGCTATAGTTAGAAAACAATCGGTCGATGGCTTCGAGGGCAAACTGCCTGTACCGCCTGAACTCTTCGGAAAGCAAAGCAAAGTTAGAACCGTCTTGTGTAAGCAAAGTTTGTCTCAACCGAAGAAAGGCCTGAACCCTGCGTTTCGCTTCGGTAAATTCATTCATGTCCTGATACAAATCGCCAATTCGGGGAGAAACCTCTTCATCTCTTAAAACTTCTTTTTGAGACGCATTGGTTTCCTCCTGTTTTGAGGAATCAGAATTTTTTCTCATCCTCTAAAGTTGAGAAAAATTGAGCCGAGCTCAAAGTTCATTTAAGTAACAGGATATTAACAAAAACTATCAGACCAGTTAATGGGCCATCACACTCGCCAGATACCGCTCGGCATCCAAAGCGCCCATACAGCCGCTTCCTGCTGCAGTAACTGCCTGACGGTAAGTTTTATCGGCACAATCGCCCACGGCAAACACTCCTTCAATGTTGGTTTTGCTGCTGCCCGGAATCACCTGCAAGTAGCCAAGTTCATCCATATCTAATTGCCCTTTAAAAATATCGGTGTTGGGTTTGTGACCAATGGCTACAAAAAAGCCTGTAACATTCAGTGTGCGCAATTCCCCGGTTTGGCTATTTTTTACCACCACCCCTTCTACTGTGTCTTTTCCAAGAATATCATGGGTTTCGGAGTTCCATAAAATTTCG
>JALOMJ010000116.1 GCA_025455485.1 Bacteroidia bacterium
ATAAAGTAGCAATTTAAATTTATAGTCATGAAAAACCATTATCAAATTCTGATTGTTGGCGGTGGAAACGCCGGCCTATCAGTTGCTTCACAGCTTCTCATCAAAAATTCGAAATTGGATATCGGAATCATTGAGCCTTCTGAAAAACATTATTATCAACCGGCATGGACATTGGTTGCAGGCGGTGTATTTGATATTCAAAAAACAGAAAGAACAGAAGCTTCTGTGATGCCAAAAGGTGCAGATTGGGTGAAAGACAGAGTAATTGCTTTTGAACCTGAACAAAACACTGTTGTGCTTGAAGGCCAAACAAAACTGAGTTATGATTTTTTAATTGTTGCACCAGGCATTCAGCTCAACTGGAAAGCAGTCAAAGGACTTGAAGACGCATTGGGTAAAAACGGTGTGACTTCAAATTACAGTTTTAAACATGCGCCCTATACATTTGAATTAATCAAAAACCTAAAAAAAGGGAAAGCCATTTTTCACAACCCTCACACGCCAGTTAAATGTGGGGGTGCGCCGCACAAGATCATGTATTTGGCTGCTGATTATTTCAGGAAACATGGGGTACTTAAAGACATTAGTATTCAGTATTGGAGCGGAGGCAGCAAACTGTTTGCCTTACCTACATACGAACAAACCCTGATGCAAGTTGTTAAACGAAATAATATTCAACTCAACTTTTATCAAAGGCTGGAAGAAATTGATGGTGCGAACAAACGCGCGAGATTTGTTGGTTTTGGTGAAAACAACAAAAACATTGAAACCTGGGTGGATTACGATATGATTCATGTCACTCCTCCTCAATCAGCACCCGACTTCATCCGGAACAGCCCAATTGTAAATTCTTCAGGCTGGGTGGATGTCGATAAAAACACCTTGCAACACCCCACATTTAAAAACATTTTTACTCTGGGGGACGCTTCAGGGCTACCAACCTCCAAAACCGGGGCTGCCATACGCAAACAAGCTCCTGTTTTGGTCGCCAATCTTTTATCAGTTATGGCAAACAAAGCGCCAAGTGCCAGTTATGGTGGTTATTCTTCTTGCCCAATTATTACAGGTTATGGCAAACTGGTATTGGCTGAGTTTGATTACAACAATGTTCCTACAGAAACTTTTCCATTCGACCAGAGCAAAGAGAGGTGGAGCATGTATCAGCTAAAAGCCAAAGTTTTGCCTTGGCTTTATTGGAATAAAATTTTAACCGGAAAAATGTAATTCAACCTTTTAATACTGACGAATATCAGTTATTAAGGGTAACAAATGTTGCCAATTTAATTTCTTTCCTTTCCGAACTTTGATTAATAAACCAAAAACCAATCACCATGAAAGTAGAACAAATTTATACCGGCTGTATTGCACATGCAGCGTATTATATTGAAAACAATGGCGAAGCTGCTATTTTTGACCCATTACGGGAAGTTCAACCTTATATCGATCGTGCAAAAAAAGACAATGCCAAAATAAAATACGTTTTTGAAACGCATTTTCATGCCGATTTTGTGAGCGGTCACCTCGATTTAATGAAAAATGCAGGGTCTGAGATTGTTTTTGGACCGACTGCTAAACCTGCTTACAAAGCTACTGTAGCTGAAGACAATCAGATTTTTAATGTTGGTAAGTATAAAGTGAAAGTGATACACACGCCTGGTCACACCATGGAGAGCACAACATATCTATTGATAGATGAAAATGGAAAAGAACACGGTATCATTACCGGCGATACTCTGTTTATAGGTGATGTGGGGCGTCCGGATTTGGCACAGCACGTGATTGCCGATTTAACCCAGGAAAAGCTGGCTGCACATTTGTTTGATTCCTTAAGAAACAGAATTATGCCCTTAAGCGATGAGCTCATTGTGTATCCAAACCATGGTGCCGGAAGCGCCTGTGGTAAAAACATGAGCAAAGAAACCACGGATACTTTGGGCAATCAAAAGAAAGTGAATTACGCCTTAAACCCAAAGCTCAGTAAGGAAGAGTTTATTAAGGTGTTGTTGGAAGGCTTGATGCCTCCTCCGGGTTATTTCCCGCAAAATGTTTTGATGAACATCAAAGGGTATGAAAGTTTTGATACTGTAAAACAAAAAGGTTTGCGCTCACTTAGCGTTGAAGAATTTGAAGTGGCTGCCAACGAAACCAGGGCATTGATCATCGACACCCGTGACCCGCAAACTTTTGCCAAAGGTTTTATTCCTAATTCCATCAACATCGGCATCGATGGAAGTTTTGCCACCTGGGTGGGTACTTTAGTTCCTGGTGTACAACAAGAATTATTAATTGTAACGGATGAAGGTCGCGAAGC
Organism: Bacteroidia bacterium; assembly: GCA_025455485.1. Lineage (GTDB taxonomy): Bacteria > Bacteroidota > Bacteroidia > B-17B0 > Aurantibacillaceae > Aurantibacillus. Next base: position 2,312 of record JALOMJ010000116.1, read on the forward strand.
GGAAGTGATCACGCGTTTGGCCAGGGTTGGATATGATAACGCACTTGGGTATTTAAAAGGAGGCTTTGCTTCATGGAAGAAAGAAGGAAAAGAAACGGATGAAATCCCTTCACTATCTGTTCAAGAACTTGAAAGCAAAATAGAAAAAGAAAAGGTGAATATTCTTGACGTTAGAAAAGTAAGTGAATATTACAGTGAACACATTATTGATGCTGTTAACGCACCCTTAGATTCCATTAATGATAGTATGTCATTAATTGATAAAAACAAAACCTATTATGTACATTGTGCAGGCGGTTACCGTTCGATGATTTTTGTATCTATACTTAAGGCCAGGGGGTTCAATAATTTGGTTGATGTAAAGGGAGGCTTCGCCGAGATTAAAAAATCAAATAAATTTAAGTTGAGCGAATACGTTTGCCCAACTACCATGTTGTAATTGAACAACACAAACGCACACTTTTTAAGATTTGTAAGGTGCCTTCAATAAAAAACAAACTAATAAACAGCCATAATGGCTAAAAGTAAATTTAATTAAACAACTAAAACCATAAGCAAAATGAAAAAATCAATGCTAGCTACAGCTGTCTTAATACTAAGCGCAGTTTCCCTGAACGCTCAGGACAAAGTTCAGGAGCAAAAAAAGGATCAGGTTCAGGAACAAAAACAGGAACAACTTCAGGAGCACCTTATGCTGAAGGATGGTAAAATGTACAGAATCAGAAACGAGGAACAAATTGAACTAAAGGAACAGGTTCAATTGCAAAATGGCACCACTGTAAATCCTAAAGGAACCTACACGCTGAAAGACAAAAAACAAAAACAATTGAAAAACGGAGAATGTATCGACATGGAAGGCAACATGTACAAATCTCAGGAAAAAATGAAACAACAAAAAGCACAAGGCAATAAAGGAAAATCCAAGGAAAAAGGCGGAGATAAGGAGAAAGGAAAAGGAAATGAAAAAGGCGGTAAAGGCGGAGATGGTGGCGGAAAAGGTGGAAATGGTGGCGGAAAAAATTAAGCCCAAAGTATAAATAAAAGGCGACCAGTAAAAAAAACCGGTCGCCTTTTCTTATTTTGAACCGCAGCGAAAATGAAAACACACAACGTCACACTAACTTTTTACTTAGCATGTTTTCTTTTTGGCTTTGGCTTTACATTGCATACCCAAACATTTAAAAATCCCATTAAGGATTCCGCGAACACTGAAAAATCCGAATTCCGTTTGTTTATGCGGTACAGCAGCGACTATTTATTTATGGGGCGTTCAGACTCATTGCCTGCCCCCTACCTCTCCCCCGGCCTTGCTTATGTGCACAAATCGGGATTTTACATAAATACCTCTATCTCTTACCTTACAGTGAAAGGTGAATCGCGTATAGACATGTTTAAAGTATCGGGAGGCTATGATTTTTACAAAAACAAATTTGAAACAGGCGCATCGATCACCCAATTTGTGTTTAGTGATATGAGCTTTGCAGTTCAGTCTGAAATATCAACGTATTTGTATGGCTATGCAGGATATGATTTTAATCTGTTTATGCTTTATGTTGACGGCAGTTTGGGCTTTAGCGGCCAAACCGATGCGTTTTTAGGTTTAGAGCTCAACCACACCTTTTATGCTCTCAACAATAAATTGCGCATAACACCTGCTTTTTATTTGAATACAGGTACACAAAATTACTACACCGAATATTATAATAACAGAAGCAGCCAAACCGGTTCAGGCAAAGGAAAAGGCGCACAGCAATCCGGCACCGGCACTATTCAAACATCGGAAACTCAAAAATTTCAAATTTTAGATTACGAAGCCGACATACAAGTCATTTACAAATTAAACAAAATAAAATTTTTTGTTTCTGCCACCTGGGCATTTCCGGTTAACCCTTATACCACAACTACCTCCACCGGAACGTATACCGAAGAAATAAAAACCGGATTTTATTGGTCAACCGGGGTGCGATTAACTTTATAACACGCACCATCTGTTTCCATTGCCCTTTTTTTCGACTTATTTACCAACCTCATGCACCGGTAAAACATAAGCTGAGTGTCCGCAAATTAAAAGGGCCGGGATGCATGAAATGCCCCGACCCTCTTTAAAAATCAGAAAGTGCAAACCTTGGATTATTTAAGATCAAAACGATCGAGACTCATCACCTTATCCCAGGCCGCAATAAAATCTTTTACAAATTTTTCTTTAGCATCATCGCTGGCATACACCTCTGCTAAAGCACGTAACTCAGAGTTGGAACCAAAAATTAAATCAGCCCGGGTGGCGGTCCATTTTACAGCACCGGTTTTACGGTCGCGTCCTTCAAAGTCCTCTTTTGATTCAGACGCGGCTTTCCACACAGTATTCATATCAAGAAGGTTTACAAAAAAATCGTTGCTTAACACCTCTTTTTTGTTGGTTAACACGCCCTTTTTGCTACCGTTATAATTGGCATCCAATACCCGCATGCCACCAATAAGCGCTGTCATTTCAGGCGCGGTTAAAGTTAGCAGCTGGGCTTTATCCACCAATAATTTCTCGGTTGGCATGGTGTATTGTGTTTTTAAATAATTGCGAAAGCCATCGGCCATTGGCTCCAATACAGCCATGGATGTAACATCGGTTTGTGCCTGAGTGGCGTCCATGCGCCCAGGTTTGAATGGCACTTTAACTGCATAGCCTGCATTTTTAACCGCTTTTTCTACTGCTGCACATCCTGATAAAACAATCAGGTCGGCCATCGACACTTTTTTTGCACCTGATTTGCTGTTAAAGTCCTTTTGAATTTTTTCCAATGTTTTTAAAACCTTATCCAGTTGTGCCGGGTTATTCACTTCCCAATTTCTTTGGGGCGACAATTGTATGCGCGCGCCATTGGCTCCACCCCGTTTATCAGAGCCTCTGAAAGTAGAGGCAGACGCCCAGGCAACAGTCACCATTTCGCTGATGCTTAAACCGGAATTGAGCAAGCTTACTTTTAATGCAGCAATGTCTTTCTCATCAATTAATGGATGATTTACCGCCGGAATCGGGTCTTGCCAGATCAATTCTTCTTTGGGAACTTCAGTGCCCAGGTAGCGGCTGCGGGGACCCATGTCGCGGTGCGTGAGTTTAAACCAGGCACGAGCAAACGCATCGGTGAATTGTTCTGGATTATCCAAAAAGCGTTTTGAAATTTTTCCATAAATGGTATCGTAACGCAAAGAAAGATCGGTGGTGAGCATGGTAGGCAAAAGTTTTTTATTGGCATCAAACGCATCGGGAAAGCTGGGGCTTGCATTTTTTGCCACCCATTGTTTTGCCCCGGCCGGACTTTTGGTTAACTCCCATTCATAACCAAATAAAATTTTAAAATAGCCATGGCCCCACTGCGTTGGTGTAGAGGTCCAGGTCACTTCCAATCCTGAACTAATGGCATCTTTTCCTTTTCCTGTTCCATATTTGCTGCTCCAGCCCATGCCTTGTTCTTCAATGCCGGCGGCTTCCGGCTCAGGCCCAACCAAAGACGCATCTCCTGCGCCGTGGGCTTTTCCAAAAGTATGGCCTCCTGCTATCAGCGCCACGGTTTCTTCATCGTTCATACCCATGCGGCCAAAGGTTTCGCGTATGTCTCTGGCTGCAGCAATTGGATCAGGATTACCATTCGGTCCCTCGGGATTCACATAAATCAATCCCATTTGCACCGCGGCTAAAGGGTTTTCTAATTTTCGTCCATCTGAATACCGTTTGTCTTCCAACCATTTGGTTTCTGAACCCCAGTAAACGTTTGTCTCAGGTTCCCAAACATCTGCTCTGCCACCGGCAAAGCCAAACGTTTTAAAGCCCATGTCTTCAAGCGCTACGTTTCCGGTAAGAATCATTAAATCGGCCCAGGATATTTTGTTGCCGTATTTTTGTTTGATGGGCCATAACAAACGTCTTGCTTTGTCTAGATTCACGTTATCGGGCCAGCTGTTGAGTGGCGCAAAACGTTGTTGACCGGAACCCGCTCCGCCTCTGCCATCGCCGGTGCGGTAGGTACCTGCACTGTGCCAGGCCATGCGAATGAATAACGGGCCATAATGCCCATAATCCGCAGGCCACCAATCCTGCGATTGTTTCATCAGCAGTTTGATGTCATTTTTTAAAGCCTGTATATCCAAACTTAAAAATGCTTTTGTGTAATCAAAGTCTTTGCCCATGGGATCAGATTTGCCTGAATTTTGACGAAGAATACTCAAGTCAAGTTGATTAGGCCACCAGGTAAAGGCGTTTTTTTCATCGCTGGTGCCGGCGGTTTCAGAAACTTTAGAATGGCTCATGCCCTGACCTGCGCTAATGGTCTGATCTTCTGCACCCGCCATAAACGGGCATTTAGCTGCACTTTTTGATGCTTCCTGTGCATATACGGATAAGCTCAACAGAAAGCCGGAGAGTAATATTACTTTTTTCATGATGTTTTTTTTGGGTTTGTGCAATAGACTTCAACCTAAATGTAAAGAAAAAGTTTAAGATTCAAATTAAATTTTAGCACGTGCAGGTTTCAAAACAACAGGCTTCAAAACTCTAAACCCTTTTAGTGATAGAAACAAATGTTTCATTCGTAAACAAAGGTTCTATAACCCTTTAATTCCTTTCTGTGTTTTCCGTCTTTTTCTATAGCTAAAATCCCTCTAATTCAATACATTTGCCTCTTATATTTTGGAAACCTCTAAACAAGACTATTTTAACCGCATTGCCGCTAAGCGCAAAAATTCAGGGCTCAAAAAAAACCGGCATAGATTACAGCGAAAATTACATTGCCTGGGCCAAGGAAAAACATGCTGATAAAGGCATTGAGTTCCTGCACATGGATGCCAATAACCTTCAGCTCGAACATCAATACGATCTCATCATCATCTCCAACCTGATTGGTTTTGTGGATGACATTCAACACGTGTTTGAAGAAGTTAAAAAATGCTGTCACCCCAACACCAAGGTAATTGTGCAGTATTACAATTCCATTTGGGAACCCCTCATTAAACTTTCGGAAACCCTGGGTTTAAAACAAAAAACCCCCACTCAAAACTGGCTCAGCACCCGCGACATCAACAACCTGCTTTACATTTCAGGTTTTGAAGTATACAGAAACAACAAACGCCTGATTTTTCCTTTTTATCTTCCGATAATTTCTTCTCTATTAAATAAATACCTGGCCAAGTTTCCCATTTTTCGCTTTTTTAGTTTCAATATTTACAGCTTTGCCAAACCCTTGTCGGATGATAAGCCGGAGGACTATGCAAACAAATATTCTACCACGGTTGTTATTCCGGCCCGTAACGAAAGCGGCAACATTGAAAATGCGATTTTGCGATTACCGAAATTTGGAAAACACATTGAAATTATTTTTGTAGAAGGTAACAGCACGGATGATACCTGGGAAAAAATTCAGGAAATTCAGAAAAAATACGCCGCCACGCACGACATAAAAATTGCCCAGCAAAAAGGCAAAGGCAAGGCCGATGCGGTGAGAGAAGGATATAAGATTGCAACAGGTGACATACTGATGATTTTGGATGCTGATTTAACTGTGCCGCCTGAGGACCTTCCGAAATTTTACAATGCCATCGCCGGAGGCAAGGGCGATTTTATCAATGGCACCCGCCTGGTGTACCCTATGGACAAAGAAGCCATGCGTTTTTTGAATTACCTCGGCAATCATTTTTTCAGCTGGGCTTTCACCTGGCTTCTAGAACAACGCTTTAAAGATACCTTGTGTGGCACCAAAGTGATGTTCAGAACCGATTACATTAAACTCACCAAAAACCGAACTTACTTTGGCGATTTTGATCCCTTCGGTGATTTCGACCTCTTGTTCGGGGCGCACAAACTCAATCTTAAAATTGTGGAAGTGCCCATCCGTTACCGTGAAAGAACTTATGGCAGCACCAACATTTCACGCTTCAAGCACGGTTTGATTTTGTTGCGCATGTGTGCTTTTGCGAGCAGAAAATGTAAGTTTATTTAAGCGAGATCCGATTCTAAAATTCTACTTGTTCCTTCTTTCGATAATGGTCCAGCGGACTGTATTTCGGGTTTAGATAGCAAGTCCCTTTACCACTAACATAGCGCACTAAGTTTCACTAAGAAAAATATACTCTGTGTAACACCCTGCCCGAATGGTCAGGTGGGTGTGCTTTACTCTGTGGACTCTGTGGTTAAACATCAAGAGCTAAGATTTTTGTTGTGAGATGTTCGTTTTATTATCTGGAATTTATGGCGGTGTCATTCTTTTTGAGTAAAAAATAAAATACTAAACCTAATAATACCGTTCCCAATCCCAGCAAAGATTCTATTGGGTGGCTGATTAAAATGTGAACCAACACCCAAAGCATGACGGTGGAAAAAATCAAGGCCGGTAAGGGAAACAAAGGGCTTCGGTAAGCGCCGGGAATGGGTTTGTGTTTTTTTCTCAGAATAAAAATCCCTAACACGGTCAATAAAGTAAACAGGTTCAGTGTAAAACTTACATAGGTAATCAAGGATTCAAACGAAGACGTAAACACCATGCCCAAGGCGATAAACGATTGCAATAACACCGCCACATAAGGCACTCCT
>JALOMJ010000117.1 GCA_025455485.1 Bacteroidia bacterium
CTTTTTATTGAATTGCGTGAATTATTTGCTGGATGATGAAGGCATGCTGCAATTGCGCTCAAGGGAAGTAAAACTGCGTTTGCTCGACAAGAAAAAAATAAACACTGAGCGCAGCAAATGGCAGGTTCTGAACGTGGCCTTACCGCTGCTTGTGTTGATTGCAGTAGGTTGGTTGGTTAGCTTTCTTAGAAAACGGAAGTACGCCTTACCTTAAATTGCAAAAATTCAGGAATGTAAATTAAAATTGGTTTCGAGCAAACCATTTTTTACTGCAAACATCACTACGCCGGCGGTGTTGTTCACCCCTAACTTGTGCATGATGTTTTTGTCACTGTATGGGTGCTGAGGTTAAGTTTATCCGCAATAAGTTTATTGGACAAACCCTCTGCAATGCCTCTGATGATGTCGATTTCGCGGTCGGTTACCGGAATACCATCGCAGGCCAGGGATTTGATAAACGAATTGTTTACCGCAATTTCAGAACTGGCAGTTAAAATGGCGGCGATTTTACTGCAGACAAATTTATCGCCGTTGAGGGAAGCGTTGATGGCTTCGAGGATTTCCAGACGATCACATTCTTTTAAAAGATAACTTGAGATGCCGGTAGCCAAGATAGCACTGAATTCGGATTTGGAGAGAATTTCAGTAATCACCAAAAAGCGGGTTTTGCTGAATTTTTTGCTCAGTTGCTCAAGTTCCTTAATACTGATGCCTAGGGAAATAAAATCGAGAATAACCAGTTTGGGTTTGGAAAGTTGGAGCTGATTAATCAGGTCTTCTTTTTCCCCGCAAACGGAAGGCACCAATTCAAATCCCTTGAGTTCTCCCACTAAAAGTTCGAGACCCACGCGTGACAGAAAATTTTTATCGGCAACCAGTACCTTAACCATGCTGCAAAGATAAGACAGTATGGGTAAACTGCTGTTAAATTTTAATTAATTTTCCATCGGATGCTAACACACAATTGGGGAAACGTTCCGAAGCTTCCTTGATAAAATCGTCGAGCACCCTGTAACGCGCAGAAAAGTGACCCAATAACAATTGTTTGGCGCCCGCTTTCCTGGCAATTTCTGAAGCTTGTTTGGCTGTGGAATGAAAAGTTTTAACAGCCCGTGCCGCCTGATCCTCAAGAAATGTGCTTTCGTGGTACAACAGATCAACGCCCTGAATGTAACTGCACACATCTTCGTTGTATCGGGTATCGCTGCAATAGGCAAACGAACGCGGCGGCAAGGGATCAATGGTAAGCTCAGCATTTTTAACCAGTTCCCCATCGGCATTCAGCACATCCAGCCCTTTCCGTAAAAGTTGAATGTCGGCTGTGGATACTTTGTTTTTCTCTAACTTGTATTTGTCTATTTTTCTCGGGTATTTTTTTTCACGAAACAAAAACCCTGTGCAGTGTATTCTGTGTTGCAGGGGAAATGACAGCACCTCTACCTTATCATCCTCAAACAATAGTTTTGACGTGCTGGCGCTGGTTTCCTGCCAGTGTGTTTCGAAACTAAGCTTTGTTTCAGAAACCGCATTCAATTTGGCCATAAGCTCTTGTAAACCGGGGGGCGCATAGATGAAGAGCTTTTGTTTACGCCCTAATAGATGCATGCTGCTGAGCAGACCGGGCAGTCCGAAAAAATGGTCGCCATGCAAGTGCGAAATAAAAATATGGTCGATGGCCTGAAATTTGGCTTTAAAGCGCCTTAACTGAATTTGCGTGGCTTCACCGCAATCAATTAAAAAATACCTTTCTGCAATATTCAGCAATTGGGCACTGGCGTTTCTGCCGTTGGTTGGGCTGGCAGAGGAGCTTCCGAGTATGAGCAATTCAAAAGTTTGGCGCACGGTTAAAGAAAAAAACAAATGTAACAAAGCCTTTCAGGAAAGGGGAAATAAAAAAAGTGGCTCCAATAATCTGATGTTTGAAAAGCATGCCATTTGCATAAACCACAGGTATTGCCTACTTTTGCTGCCCAAATTAAAACAAAATGACAGGTACACTAACCTTTACAATGATTAAGCCGGATGCGGTAGAAGCCAATAATATCGGTCCCATTTTGGCCATGATTAATAAAGCAGGATTTAAAATAGAGGCCATGAAATATATGCGCCTAACCAGGGAGCAAGCCGGACAGTTTTATGCGGTTCACAAGGAAAGGCCTTTTTTCGGAGAATTAACCGAATACATGAGCAGTGGACCAATCGTTGCTGCGGTTCTCAGTAAAACCAATGCGGTGGCTGATTTCAGAGAGCTGATTGGCGCTACAGACCCAACCAAAGCGGCAGAGGGCACCATTCGCAAATTGTTTGCGAAATCCATTGCAGCCAATGCCGTGCACGGCAGCGACAGCGATAAAAACGCCTTGGCAGAAGCCGACTTTTTCTTTTCTCAACTCGAAAGGTTTTAACAAAACCCACTAACTTTTTGGAACCCCAACTGACGTTCAGTCGATTGGGGTTTTTTCATTTTCTAACCGCCTGAATCCAAAATCAGACCAGTTCTAAAAAAAGATGGTTTTTTTGAGAAAAAGAGCGCATTCTCATTTTGATAATTGAGTATATTTGAACAAATTTGTTAAAATTTACAAATACTTTACACTTTATTCACTGTATGATGATTCAACGATTTACGAAGCTTGGCAAAACTTTAGGTTTAGTGGGTTTTCTTTCCCTATCAGGACTACTTGATGCTCAGAACTTTGACTGGGCTCCGGCCGGTCCAATTTACTCCGCAGGCCGATCAAGAAACATGGTGGTTGACAAATCTGATGTTAGCGGAAACACTCTCTTTGTGGGCAGTACCACAAGCGGCGTATTCAGATCCATCAACGGCGGTTCCACCTGGGCCCCTTTGGATGATCAGGGCACGGTGCGCAACATCTCTTACATGGCTCAGGCTTTTGACAACATTATATATGTAGGCACAGGCGAAGGATTTTTACGTCCGGGTCAGTTGGCCAAAGCACAAAGTGGCACCGGATTGTATCGCCTTAACGGCAGCAGCTTAGTGCCTGTGGCCACTGCAGCCATAACGGGTACGGTTATTAACCGCATTGCCTGTCACCCTACCAACAAAGACATTATTGTTTTGGCCACCAATTTGGGTATACTCATCTCTAACGACTCCGGCAATAGTTTTAATACTGTTAGTGTGCCCAACACCACAGTAAACACCACGGTGGGTATTGATGTGAAATTCAGCGCCTCAGGCATCTTGTTTTTCAGCATCGGCAATCCCGTTGGTACAGGCACCTTAAACGCGGTTCCAACCAGGGTGTTCCGTTCAACCGATAATACCCTGAGCAGCTTTACCGACATCACGCCTTTTTCTGCTGTTTTATCCAATGTTAATTACGGCAGAATTGAACTTGGTATTTCGCCAAGCAACCCGAATATAATTTATGCTTCCTGCGCCAAAAAATTTATACGAACCAGTTCAGATAACAACAATACCGCCTCGCTTCAGGGTTTGTTTGTAAGTAACGACATGGGTTCTACCTGGGGTTTGATTGTTCAGGGCTCTTCAGCAATCGATCCATTATCCAACGGTGGAACCATTGCCACCGGAGATTATTCACATGTACTTTTAGTCAACCCAAACAACCCCGATCAACTTTTTATTGGCGGCTACTATTGCCAGGTGTGGACCAAATCGAGCAGTAGCTCGTATAATAATCCTCTTGGCATTTGGAGTGACCTTGGAAGTCCTTTTGCTCTGAATACCCCACTCTACCTGCACGAAAACATTCACGACATCAGAATCAGCGGTTCCGGCAGCTCTGCCAAATTCTTCTTCATTACCGATGCCGGCATTTACAGATCGACAGATATTATCAACACCTCTATACTTCCATCTTTCCAGCCATTTTACAGCGGCCTGGTAACCGGACAATTCAACTCTGTAAGCATTGAAAGCTTTCCGCTAACTGCCAGTAACCCTACAAGTTTACCTCAAGGCGCTCCTGTAGTGCCTTACTCCGGATTTATTGGTGGAACGGGCGCTACCGGAGTGACCTATTATAGTGGCACAGGCTCCAATGTCACCCTTGAAAGATCTTATCTTAACGGAGAAGTTTATAATACCGAATACTCAAAAATTTTACCCGATGCCGCTATGATTACATCCGGCTCGGGGGCTTTCTACCGTACAACAAATGCCAAAAGTGCTAACCCTGGCTTGGTAAACATCAACTATTACACAGGTCCTCTGTCGCGCGTGGCTCCAACCGCTGTGCCGTTTACCAACACAGGGCACAACACCAGTGGTACACCCTTCAAACTTTGGGAAAATTACGGTCAGGTTAGTCCTGCCACAGACAACGCCATCTTTTACAACGACTCCAGCCGTTTTCAGGCATCCATGATAGGGTTAGCGACCTTAACCACACAAACTACTTTTACCTTTAGCGCTGCCCGTCCAAGTAAATTCGCACTTATCGACAGCATCATTGTTCGCACGGCAACGGTAACGGTACCGGGAGCTCCTGCCTTAAGCATACCATTTTCAGGTTCCGACAGAAAAGACCTGGCCATACGTATTACCCCCAATTACACTGCGGGCTCTACCACCACCACGCCATCCTTTACTGTGACGGAGATAACACCGGGCACCACGTTTACAGCGCCTTACGGACCAAGCCCGAGCAGCAATGCCGTGCATGGCGTTACGCTAAATGCCGAAACCTTGCTCGATAACATCAGTATTACTTTTACTGCTCCGCCTTTTGCAAACAAAACACAAACCTTTGCCAACGTTCCTGATCCGGCCTCTTATTACAGGGTGTTTGCTACGGTGTTTTACAAATACAAGGCAGGCGACTCGGTTCAGGTAGTTGACAATTTAATTTCAACAAAAACCAGCACTTACACTGCTGCTTTAACAACTTCACTCAACTGGCGTTATGGAACCGCGCCAAGTTATACCTTGATAGCCAATACGAGCACGCCTGTGCCAAACCCCACATTTGTTTTAACGCCTGGCAACCTGAGTTCGGCAACACCAACGTTTGTTGTAAACAATTGGCGACCTATTTCTTACACCATTACTACCTTAGGCACCTACTCACTAAATGGTGTGCCTGTTGAACACACCTTGGTTGCGGCAAATGCGCCTGTTAACGCCATTTCCTATACACTGCTTCCGGATGCGGTTGTACAGAGCAATTCTGTTTTTGTGGTAACACCAACAGCAACCACCATTTACACCATTGTGGCAACAGACGGTACCATTACAGCAGACACCTACAGCACAATAGGCGCCTCTACGTTTGTTCTTGAACCCGGCACTGTGTCGCAATCCGGACTAAATTTTATTGTGACGCCAACGGCCAACACCATTTATACCATTCAAGGCTTAAGTTCCAATACACTTACCGGAAACAACACTTCTTCTACCTTTACCACTCTTGTTGTTAGAACCAATAGTACCGTTGGCAATTCAGGATTAGTGGATTTTCCGACCAGAAATGCCACGGTTAAAATCCCAACCACACGCTCGGCCCGTCTTGCTATGGCCTTAAATGTGCTGCAAATTACAGGCGGTCAGAATGCGGTGGTGGTGTGTAAATCGCCCTTGAATCTTAACGATCCTTTGAATTTTGTGAGGGTCAGCCAAAGCGGCTGTTTAACCGATGATGCCACAGGTGCGCCAACAAATAGCACCATCAGCATTCCGGGAAAACCAACCTTAATTGAATGGAGTAAAAATGGCACAGAATTGTATTATGCAACCGATGATAACAAACTCTACCGTGTTTCGCACATCACCGACATTATGGATTTATCGTCCTCGAGTTATTCAGGAAAATTGTTTACCGACATTTTTGCTTACAATCCAAGTGGAAATCCTACATCCACCACCATTAACCCTGTATCCCCTTACCGTACTACCATGATTGGCTCCTTTACTAAACCAATTACCAGCATTAGCATTACCAACGATGATAATTTTATGGCCATTACGTTCAACGACCCTGCTCCAACCGGCACTGCAGGGGTGGTAATGTATAACACCAACAGCATAAAAACATCCAACTCAAACAACATTGGCTGGACCAAAAAAGACGGAAGCGGCTTAAGCAATGTAATTACCTATTGCTCTATACTCGAAATGAAAGACAATAAAAAAATGTTCATTGGTACAGACAATGGATTGTTCTACACCGCCGACGTAACGGCAGCAAATCCTAATTGGGTAAAGGCCAACAACAACCAATTACCAAACGTTCAGATTTTTGATATTGAACAACAAACGGTGAACAGCTATAACTGTTATAATTCAGGGCAGATTTATGTGGCCACCAATGGCCGTGGTATTTGGACCAACAATGCATTCTTTAACTCCTTCAATGTTTCGGTAAGTGAATTTGAAGACAGAGTAACGCAAAACAACATTACCATGTACCCTAACCCAACCAGCGGTGCCGTAACCATTGAGTTTGACACTGAAAACAACGAGGAAACCACAATTCAGGTGTATGATTTGAATGGTAGGTTGGTTAAATCGCTTCCTGCACAAAAGGGTTCAGGTTTAATGAAACAAAGTCTTGACACCGGTGATTTAAATGCCGGCATTTACATTGTAAACGTGAGTGGCGACAGCAAAGTAAAACGTGCCGCCAAACTCATTGTTACCAAATAACATGCACTTCTTGATAAAAAGGCTGCTCCGAAAAGGGCAGCTTTTTTTTGCCCTTACCTTTAGCTACTGAAGCCCCTCCCCAATGAAAACAACTGAAGCCGATTCCAACTACGATCACCTTGAAAAAATGAGCACCCGCAATTTGCTCAAGGGCATGAACAAAGAGGACAAGGAAGTACCCAAGGCCATTAAAAAAGCCTTCCCCAACATAGAAAAACTGGTGGAGGCACTCTACGCCAAAATGAAAAAGGGCGGGCGTTTGTTTTATTTGGGCGCCGGAACCAGCGGGCGATTAGGCATTGTAGACGCCAGTGAATGTCCGCCCACCTTTGGTGTGGAGCATGGCCTGGTGATTGGTTTAATTGCCGGGGGCGATGCTGCCATTCGAAAAGCGGTTGAATTTGCTGAGGACGATTTGAAACAGGGCTGGAAAGATTTGAAGAAATACAACATCACTTCAAAAGACTTCGTGATTGGCATTGCCGCTTCGGG
>JALOMJ010000233.1 GCA_025455485.1 Bacteroidia bacterium
CCATGCTTGAAATGTTTACAATGTGGGCTTCGGGGCGTTTGAGTAAGTGGGGCAAAAAACTTTTGCTCATGTACAACATGCCGTAAAAATTTACTTGCATCACACGGTCAATGGCCTCGTATTGCAAATCGTTTATTTTTACAAAGGGCTGAATAATGCCGGCGTTGTTGATGAGCCCGTCAACACTGCCGTGCAGTGCAATGAGTTGTTCAGGCAATTGTTCAACCGCTGCTTTGTCGGTAATGTTAAGCACATGGGTTGATAAACGGCTTTTGTTTGCACCGGCCAGTTTTACCGTTTCATCAAGCGCATCCTGACGGATATCAATGGCAGCTACACGAGCGTTTTTTTTAAGGAGGAGGAGTGTTAACTCCCGACCCATACCATTACCGCCTCCGGTAACCACAATGGTTTTGTTGTTTGCACCGGCCAGTTTTACCGTTTCATCAAGGGCATCCTGTCGGATATCGACGGCAGCCACACGGGCGTTTTTTTTAAGGAGGAGGAGTGTTAACTCACGGCCCATGCCATTACCGCCTCCGGTAACCACAATGGTTTTGTTTGAAGGGTTCATGTTTTTGCTTTTGGTAAAGCTATGATTTCGTTCCCGGACTAAACATGACAAACGTCATCTCCTCCGGTTTCTCCAAAAGGTGAGGAATTCATCAGGCCAAGACATCCAAACTGCCCATGCCTTCTCTGACCACAAGCATTTCGTCGCCACTGCAATCAATAATGGTGGAAGGGTGAATGTTTCCAAAGCCTCCGTCAACAACAAGGTCAACTATTTCACCGTACTGCCGGTGAATGACTTCGGGATCGGAAAAATATTCCAGTATGTCGTCGCTGTTGTCGTGAAGGGAGGTAGAGATAATTGGATTGCCCAGCCCTTTTACAATGGCGCTGCAAATTTTGTTGTTTGGCACCCGAATGCCTATGGTTTTTTTGTTTTGTTTTAAAAGTTTTGGCACCTCGTTATTGGCTTCGAGAATAAACGTGTAAGGTCCCGGCAAAGCTCGTTTCATCACCCTGAACACGTGATTGGGTATGGCTCTGGTGTAACTTGAAAGGTGACTAAGATCAGAACAGACAAAAGAAAAATTGGCTTTCTCTAATTTTATGCCCTTGAGTTTGCAAATCTTTTCAAGCGCCTTCATGCTATGAATATCACAACCCAAGGCATAAACCAAGGCATAAACCGTATCGGTGGGGTAAATGATAACGCCCCCGTTTTTTAAGCAGTTGGTAATGGTTTGAATGTCCTCAAAACGGATGTTATCCTCGTTGATCCTTAACAGCACAGTTAAAGTTAAGAAAAAACCCCAAAACACAGGGGTTTGGGGTTTGAAGTTGGGTGTTCCTTGTTTGAGGTTTGATGTTCCTGTTATTCTTTAATCACCCCTTCTTTTTTGAGGGTGTATATGAGAAGGCGGGAGTAATCCACAAACCAGGAATCAAAACTGCTGGGGTTATAGGCTACAGACTGAATGGAGCAAAGCAATTTATCGGATTTTACATCGTAAAAATTGGTTTCAACGTAGTAAGAGCGATCGGTTACATAATACCCCGGACTTGAAGTATAACCCGCGTAATACCCGTAGTACCCATAATAGGAACCGTAATACCCGTATCCATAAGGCGCGTAGGTAGTGCCGGGCTGATAGGATTGTGTGGTTTTCACGTCCAGTAAAGCCACGGTAAACACCATGTCACAGCCCTGATCCTTGATGATTTTTATCAAATCTTCGTTGCTGACCTCTGTTTTACTCATTTTCACCGGGAACAACTCGGAGCTTTTCACCACCGTTTTACCCCTTTTTACCAATTGAGCCCCAATTTTGTTTTCTATTTGTCCGCGTACAATGTTATCCTGTATCAAAGCCATCACAAATACTTTTTTATAGGGCTCTTTAGGAAGGTTGGGGCGATCGATATAGGTCGCCACAATGTCTTGAGAAGTGGAACAGGAAATAAGCGCAACTAAGGCCAACAGGGATAAGGAAAGAATTGATTTCATTGGCCGAAGATAGAAAAAAAACTTATTTTTTACATTCACCAATAATTGTTCGAAATTATCTCCCTTCAAATTGATAATTTTATGCTGCAGTTTGGCTTCAGCAAGCTTAATTCCTTTTGATACATCATGATAAAAAAACACATTGTTTTGAATTGGCTCGTTTGCTTAGCATTTATTTTTAGCTTTTCCTTATCCTCTCAACCCAAGCCTGCTCTCAAAATGGCTTTTGGCTCCTGCAGCCATCAAGACAAAAAACAAAAACTGTGGGACGATGTGATTTTAGAAAAGCCGGACTTGTGGATTTGGTTAGGTGACAATGTTTATGGAGACACCGAAAATATGGCTTTGCTTCAATCCAAATACCGCAAACAGCACAGCGACAGCCTCTATCAAATTTTGCTCAAAAACTGTCCGATAACCGGAACCTGGGACGATCATGATTATGGAGAAAATGACGGTGGTAAAACTTATCCTAAAAAGGATTCCAGCCAACAATTGTTACTTGATTTTTTAGATGTTCCGGCTTTGGATCCCAGAAGAACTCAAAAAGGAGTATACACCTGTCAAGACATATACAGGAATGGGCTTAAGGTAAGATTACTGCTTTTGGATACCCGTTATTTCAGAGACGATTTGAAAAAGATCAATGGCAAATGTGTTCCTAAGGACACAGGCACCATCCTTGGCGATGAGCAATGGAAATGGCTCGAGGAAAAATTGAAGTCTTCAGTGGCTGACGTCAACCTCATTGTGAGTAGTATTCAGGTGCTCCCGGAAGAACACAATTACGAAAAATGGGCGAATTTTCCACTCGAAAGGGAGCGTTTGTTGAATCTCATCGTATCTTCAGGAGCTCAATCGCCTATTCTTTTGAGCGGTGACAGGCACATCGCTGAAATTTCTGAAATTCAATGGAAAGGAAAAAAGATTTTTGAAATCACTTCCAGTAGTTTAACGCATGGATGGAAGACAAAATCACCTGAAGCCAATAAATACAGAAAAGGGGCTTTGGTTTATGAGGAGAACTTCGGCTTGCTTGAAATTAAAGCTGAAAACGGTATTAAAATCAAGGTGAGCATTTTATCAGATAATCGCATAACAGAAACCTCACTTCAGATCCAATAAATTAACTTAAAAACGCTAGCCATTTAGGCACACTTTTTTTCAGCACCGAATATTATTATTTTGTCAGATTGTACTATAATGGTTACTTTCGGGACACCAGACTCATACACCATGAAAAAACT
>JALOMJ010000118.1 GCA_025455485.1 Bacteroidia bacterium
ATTACAAAAACGAAGATACTAATTTAGCTCTACAACTCTATTTTCTTCCAGGTACACAAGCAGTTTTCGTATGGTTTTGAATCCCAAATTTTGCAAGGCCTCCGCGTATGCCTGCACCTGAGCTGCATGTTGTTTCGTGTGCTCCTTCCCGCTTTTGTAGTCCAGTACCACCGTTTCTTTGTCAAGAAAAACTATACGGTCGGGGCGTAAAATAAGGCCTTGCTCAGTTAGAAGTTCCGCTTCATTTTTACTGCTCACACCTTCGCTGAAACACAATTTCAGCTGAGGGTGATTGAGTATGTTTTTCAACATGTCTTTGAGTTCAGGTATCTGGGTTTTTCCGTAATAGCCCTTCAACTCGCCTCTGCGCAGGGCTTCCTCCAGGTCAAGTGCTGTATTGATCTGGGATAAAATCCAGTGCAATAAAATGCCCTGAGTTCTCGCATTTTCCTCTTTGCTATTGTGTAGATACGCAGGTTTTACAGAAAACTGCACTTTTTTATTTGAAAAAGTAAGTGGCGCCAGAGGATAAGTAGCCTTCGTGGTCTTTTTTTCTTTGTGTTGCTTTGGTTCAATCCGACCGCATTCATAAAAGCCTGTGGTTTTTTCTTTCATGTTTTCTGGCAATGCAGATAGTAACCAGGCATTTACAGTATTGCCTGTATTGCCTTTGTTTTGGCAAATGATGTGAAGGCGTTCAACGGCCCGGGTAAAAGCCACATAAAGCAAATTCAGATTGTCGAGCGCCATGGCTTGTTTTTCCTCACTCACTTCTTTTTCAAATCCCGCGTCGATGGCTTTATCGCTTAACGTCACCACTGCAAGAGGCAGATCGATTTTCTTTTCATGGATTAAAACCCAATTCTCCCGAAATTGGTCTACTTTCCAGTGACAATAGGGGATGATGACCACAGGAAATTCAAGCCCTTTACTGGCATGAATGGTCATTACATTAACCGCATTGGTGTTTTGAGAAATGATTAATGAGGCCTTTTTTTGACGAATTTCCCACCAGTTTAAAAACTCACTGAGGTTGGAATTTCCTTTTTGAAGAAAATGGTTGATTTCATCAAGAAAAAAACGAATAGCCAATCCGGCCTTTATGTTTAGTTGAAGCACATGACTGAGTTCTGCGGCGAGGTCAAACAGGTTACTTCTAAAAAGATGGGTTTCATTTAGTTTAAACCCAAAGCGATTGAGTAAAACAAATAAATTGGCATTTTGTGAAACGCTTTGAAGGGAGGCGTGGCATTCATCTTCCTGTAGGGTTCCGATTTGAAAAAGGTAATTGATTACCAAGCCTGCACTGATTTTGTCCTCAGGGTTTAACAGATATCTGAAAAATGAGAGCAACACTTGTACTTCCGGTATGTAGGTAAGCAATAGTGAATCAGATGACACCACAGGAATGTTGTGCAACATCAGAAAATGAGCGATGCTGTGCCCGTTTTGATTTGTTTTACAGAGCACACAAATGTCGCTTAGCGAGAAGCCCTGTTCAAGCGAGGAGTGTATTTGTAGAAGCACATGAGTAAAGTTGGCCTGATCAGTGTCTTCTAGTTTAGAATCAAAGGTAAACACACTCACATAGCCTCCTGCACCACCCATATTCAGCTGAGCGCTCTTCTCGTAGATTTTTATGCTTGTCTCATTTAATAATTGCGATGAAAGATGATGAAACACACTGTTATTGAACTCGACAATGGTTTGTAGGCTACGGAAGTTTTTATCGAGTTGTTTTTCCTCAAAATTGCGAATGAGATTGGCTTCTCTTTCCTGCATTACCCAATTTTCTGCTTCATATTCGGTATAAGGCAAGCGTGTAAATTGTTTTATGTTGGCATTCCTCCATCGGTAAATGCTTTGTTTTCCGTCTCCAACCAGAAGGTTGTAGCCCCCGCTGGCAAGAGAATTATCAATCAAAGGCAACATGTTTTGCCATTGCAAACTGCTTGTGTCCTGAAATTCGTCGAGTAGAAAATGACGGTAACGCTCACCCAAGCGTTCGTAGATAAAAGGAGTAGGTTCGTTTTGTATCAGTTCAAAGAGTTTGCGGTTAAATTCAGAGATAAACACAACCCGCGCTTCTTCTTTTCTTTCTCTGCTGATTTCTTCAATTTTTTTAAGCAGCAGAAGCGGATACAATTGTTTATCAATCATTCGGCAAAGTGAAAACAATTTGTATTCTGAAAGAATATAGGCAACCAACTCCTGAGCGAGCCTGCTGAGGAGCAAGGCGAGTTCCTTTTTTTTATTGTCATTGTCGGGTGAAACCGAAAACCATTTATTTTTTTGTATGGCTTCCGATAATCTGCTGCTATTGGCATCTTTTAGTTCAATGGTTTTAGCCTGTACTTTATAAAAGAAATTTTGCGCCCCCGAGGATTTGAAATGGAAGTCGTCGGTTGTGTATCCGCTTTTGTCAATTGCCATAATGGCTTTAGTGGCGAGATCGGACGTGTGGGAATAAAATGTACTGATTTGTTCCCTTATTTGCGTTTTGGAGGTTTTGAGTTGCTCTTCATCAAGGCTATTTAAAAGTTCAACAAAGGGCCCTGAATTTTCTTTGTGCAGCAATTTGGAAAAATTCTGAATTAGAAGTTCGGGGTCCCAGGCGGTATTTTCTTCAGAACGCAACAAAACATATTCTTTCAGTAGTTTGCTGATGTAGGGGTCTTCTCCGGTTCGGGAAATTAGTTCTCTTACCACTTCATAAAAAAAACGGTCTTCGTCCAGTTCAACTTCAAAATTTACCGGGAGCTTCAGGTCGTGAGCAAAGGTTTTAACAAGGCGATGGGTAAAGCTATCTATAGTACTTACTGAAAAATCAGCATAATGGTGCAAGAGTTCCTTTAAAACCACAGATGATCTGCCTTGTATGTCCTCTTCACCAATACCAAGTTCAGCACAAAGCAACTCCCCTGTGCCTTTCATTTCCCCGAGCGAAATGCGGTGAAGATTTTCAATGATACGGCTTTTCATTTCGGCTGCCGCTTTATTTGTAAATGTTACTGCCAGTATGCGCCTGTAATTGCTATTTAGTTTTGTTTTATCGCATAAACAAAGACGCAGGTATTCTTTCACAAGCGTAAAGGTTTTACCGCTGCCTGCACCCGATTTATAAACAACAAAATTGCTCATGTTTGTGCTAAAATAAAAAAGACCGCCTTTCAGCGGTCTTTTTCTTATGAATTGTTTTCAGGATTATTCTTCTTCCTCTTCGTCTTCCGATTTCGGTTTCGGTTTTGGTTGAGTTTTAGGTGCATTTGGATCCACGTAATCAAAGCTCAATACTTTGAAGGTGGTTCTTCTGTTCTT
The DNA here is from genome assembly GCA_025455485.1 of Bacteroidia bacterium. Taxonomy (GTDB): domain Bacteria; phylum Bacteroidota; class Bacteroidia; order B-17B0; family Aurantibacillaceae; genus Aurantibacillus. Next base: position 3,319 of record JALOMJ010000118.1, read on the forward strand.
TTGGTGAAGGGCTTCCTGCTCCTCCTTGGTTTTGGCCGCCTTAATGGTGGCATCTGAAATCAGTAATTGTGTCGCACCAAACCCTTTGGCTACCAAACGGGCAGAAGCTATTCCTTTTTCATTCACTAAAAAGTCAACGCAGGATTGCGCGCGGGCTTGTGACAGTTTCATGTTGTCGGCAGCACCGCCGCGGCTGTCGGTATGGGAGTTCAATTCCACCACAATGGCAGGGTTGTCTTTCAGAATGTTGAACAGGTAATTTAAAGAGTCTTTGGATTGTGGAAGCAATGCAGCGCTACCCAATTCATAAAGAATTTCTGGCATACGCAAGTTGGCAATTACCGGTTTAACAAAAAAGTCGGCAACAAAATCCTGCGACTTATCAAGTCCAACAGTGGTAATTACGCGTTGATCTTTGTTGGCCAAGTAACCATCTTTTGAAAATGTACTTGATTTTGAGCTTTTGCTGGTTTCGGTGGAGATGGTATAAGTGGTTTTTTCTTTAAGTTTGAAGGTATAACTTCCGTCTTTACCGGTCATAACTTCAGAAATATCACCATTGCTCCCGATGATTTTCACTTTAACAGCTTCAACAGGCTCGTTTCTTCCTTTTCCGGTATTTGCATCACCTTCACTGAACACATAGCCTTTGCCGGTAAAATTAAGTGGGGGAAGGAAGAAACTCCAGATATCGTCTCCGCCTTTGCCACCTTCGCGGTTACTGGTAAAGTACCCCTTGTTCTTTTTTCCTTCATAAACAATTCCAAAGTCGTCGTAAGAAGAATTAATTGGAGCTTTAAGGTTTTCTACAGGTTTAGTGAATTTACCATCGGTGCCGATTTCAGCAGAAAATATATCCAAGCCGCCCATACCTGGGTGATAGTTGGAGGAGAAATACAGGTATTTGTTATCGTTAGAAACAGTAGGGAACATTTCGTCACCTTCAGTATTAACTGCAGGTCCGGCATTTACTGGGTTACCCCAACTATTTGTTTTAATGTCAAAAGAGCAATACCAGATGTCAATCCCACCGTAACCGCCTGATTTTCGGCTGGAGAAATACAATCTTTTAGCATCACTTGAAAGACATGGGTGGGCGAAGTGTATTGTATCAATATTGAAAGGCAGTAAAGTTGCTGGGCCCCAAGTACTTCCTTGTTTTTTGGCCATGTAAACGCCACATTTGTTTACTTTGTTTTTCTCTTCCGGACAGCGGGTAAAAAAGATCATGTCGCCTTTTTTGCTAACCCATCCTTGTCCTTCGTTCACTTCAGTACAAACTCCGGGAGGAAGTAGTACCGGTGTAGACCATTTACCGTTTTTATCCACCTTGGTCTCATAAATGTCTGATTTATAGTTTCCTGTAGTTACATCCTGCTCGCCCAAACTGCCGGGTCGGTTGGATGTAAAAATTAGGGTTTGGTATTTTTTATCGCTGAAAGCAGGAGAATAATCTCTTTCTTTTGAATTAATCATTGACATGTTCTCCACCTTGTAGCGCAGAGGGTTGTCAGACCATTGCTGGCTTAACTCGCAGGATTTTACACCCAAATCAGCTTTTTTTGCGTTTCCGCCCTTTGTTTTGTAGTTTTTGTACTCCACAATGGCGTCGTCATACCTTTTTTGGCTTTTTAACACCTCTGCAAGCTTGTAATACACAATTGGGTCGTCGAAATTGGAGGCAATGGCTTTGTTATAGTAGGTTTCTGCCCCTTTATAATCGTTAATTTCCTGACTGGCATAACCTGAGCGGTACAAAATCAATGGTTTTTTATCATTTGGTGCATCCGAATACACTTGTTTGTATAGGTTGATGGCCGTGTAGTAATTATGTTGCTGGAAGGCAGCGTCGGCTTTCTGTAAAGCTTTTTGTGAGAAGCCTGCAATCGATAATATCAATACGGCGGCCGCTAAAAAAGTGTACTTTTTTGTGTTTTTCATACTCTGCATTAAGGTTAGACGGCTGCTAAAATAATAATTTTTTTTAAATAGTAAAGAAATTAAGTTTTTTAAACATGCTTATCATAACTGATTAGGGTCTATTGAGTTCTGCCAGCCTTGGATAAAGGCCACAACGCTGTTTACATTTTTTTTGCAGGGCTTTAAAAATATCAGGTAAATTCATGCCTGTGGCCGGACTCTATTTTCATATCCCTTTTTGCCGTCAGGCGTGTAATTATTGCGATTTTCATTTTAGCACTGTGCTAAAGGACAAGGAAAATGTGTTAAAAGCCATGCTTTTGGAGCTGGAAAACCGTAAAAACTATCTTAGCACGAACGAATTAAGCAGTATTTATTTTGGAGGGGGAACTCCCAGTTTGCTGAGGGAGGAGGAAATAAACCAATTTATTCAAACGGCTTTATTGTACTTTAAGCTGAGCCCTGATGCTGAAATCACCTTTGAAGTTAATCCTGATGACGTAAACGCCTCTGCCCTTTCACTTTGGCAGCGCGCCGGGATTAATCGCCTTAGTATTGGCATTCAAAGTTTTAACAACGAAGAATTAAAATGGATGAAACGCCAGCATTCTCAGGAGGATAGTGTTGAAGCAGTACGACTTGCACAAAGCATAGGGTTTAGTAACATCAGTATAGATTTAATTTACGGCAGTAAGTTTCAGAATCTGAATTCATGGGAAGAAACGCTGGATCGGGCGATTTCTTTAAATCCCGCACATGTTTCAGCGTACAATCTTACAATAGAACAAAAAACCGAATTAGGGTTGAAACACAAAAGAGGACTTGAGCCGGGAATTGACGATCAACTTTCTGTGGAACAATTTAAAAGGATGAGGAAAAAGTTGCTGGATGCCGGATATGTGCATTACGAGATTTCCAATTTTGCAAAACCCGGGTTTAAAGCAAAACACAACAGCGCCTATTGGAAACAAGAGCCGTATTTGGGCATTGGGCCTTCGGCGCACTCTTTTGATCTGAATTCACGGCAGTGGAATTATGCCAATAATGCGAGGTACTGCAAAACTATTGAAGCCGGTGAAGCGCATTACGAATCGGAAGTGCTCAGCATTAAGGAACGTTACAACGAATACGTATTAACGGGTTTAAGAACTTCGGGAGGTTGCAATGTACAATGGATTGAAGGAAGTTTTGGGGAAATATTCAAAAACCATTTCGAAACTTCGGCTAACAAAAAGAAGGGGGTTTTTAAAATTGAAAACGGGGTCTATTCCCTGAATGAAGACGGCCTTCTGCAAGCCGATGCCATTGCCTCCGACTTATTTTTGCTTTGATAAAAAATTTTCAATCAAGGCTTCGCTGCTTTGAACTGTGTTTTTTAGCCATTCAAAATACACAAGGGTTTTTTCTGTTTCACTCAAATGGTAATTGGGCACCGTTTCGCGTATTCTTCGGCTGAGTTCATACATACAAATGGCCGCGCTTACGCTGATGTTAAAACTTTCGGTGAAACCATACATGGGGATACGCACAAACGCATCGGCTGCTTTTACCACTTCTTCTGAAATACCTTCGAGTTCGGTGCCAAAC
>JALOMJ010000119.1 GCA_025455485.1 Bacteroidia bacterium
CGGAAGAAGCAGAGCTTCTAAAATTCTGAATGAAGCCGGTATTTCACACGATAAAAAAGTGAGCGAATGGTCGGATGATGAGCAAAACGCCATCCGTAACCTCATTAACAACAACTTTAAGATTGAAGGTGCTCTTCGCTCTGAGGTTCAGTTGAACATCAAACGTTTGACGGACATCAACAGCTACCGTGGCATCCGTCACCGTAACTCACTTCCTACCCGTGGTCAACGCACCAAAACCAACGCGCGTACCCGTAAAGGAAAACGTAAGACAATTGCCAACAAGAAAATGGCGACTAAATAATAATTAAAACAAAGTAAACGAACAATGGCAAAACAAGCTACCGCTGCAAATACAGCAAAAGCTTCCACACGAAAGCGCACCGTTAAGGTAGAAGCTACAGGCGAGGCACACATCAACGCCACTTTTAATAACATCATCATTTCCCTTACCAACAATGCAGGGCAGGTTATTTCCTGGAGCAGTGCCGGTAAAATGGGTTTCAGGGGTTCTAAAAAGAACACCCCTTACGCCGCTCAAATGGCAGCTCAGGATTGCAGCAAAGTGGCTTTCGAGTCAGGTTTGCGCAAGGTGAAGGTGTTTGTAAAAGGTCCGGGTGGTGGAAGAGAAAGCGCCATCAGAACCATTGCAAGCTCTGGTATCGAAGTCACTGAAATTATGGACATCACACCTATCCCTCACAACGGGTGTCGTCCTCCTAAACGTCGTCGCGTATAAGACAAAACAAACAGCCGGTCGCGAGTGAAAACCTCGCGATATGGAGTTGCTAACCTATAGGGTTTTCAACTTAAATAATAAACAAACAACAAGCATGGAGCAAAACTAAGCTTCATGACAAAAGAAAAAACAATTATTTAAAATGGCAAGGTACACTGGTCCAAAATCAAAAATCGCTAGAAAGTTCAAGGAACCAATCTTTGGTCCTGACAAAGCATTAGAAAAAAAGAATTATCCTCCGGGACAGCATGGTGCAGGTAAAAAACGCGCCAAACAATCTGAATACGCTGTTCAGTTGATGGAAAAACAAAAAGCCAAATACACTTACGGTATTCTGGAAAAACAATTTGCAAGAACTTTTGACAGAGCGGCCCGTTCACACGGTATTACCGGTGAGGTGCTCTTACAGCTTATCGAAAGCCGTCTAGACAACGTGGTGTACCGTATGGGCATCGCTCCTTCTCGTCGTGCAGCCCGTCAATTGGTTTCGCATGCACACATTACTGTGAATGGCGATGTGGTAAACATCTCTTCATTTACCCTTAAACCGGGCGATGTGGTTGCGGTTCGCGAAAAATCTAAAACTTTGGAAATTATTTCCAACTCGGTATCCGGCACAGTTAATAAACACGCCTGGTTAGAATTCGATAAGGCGAGCTTAAGCGGAAAGTTTATCTCCCGTCCTGAGCGTTCACAAATTCCTGAAAACATTAAGGAACAACTGATCGTCGAATTGTACTCTAAATAATAAACTCATTTAATAACATTATAAGTTTCAGATATGGCAATTTTAAATTTCGTTAAGCCCGATAAGGTGGTGATGATTAGTTCCACCGAAACCACAGGTCAGTTTGAATTCAGACCACTGGAGCCGGGTTTTGGAATTACAATAGGCAACTCACTTCGCCGCATTTTGCTGTCTTCTTTGGAAGGTTTTGCAATTACAAGTGTAAAAATTGAAGGCGTAGAACATGAATTCTCAACCATAAAAGGTGTGGTAGAAGATGTTACCGAAATTATTTTAAACTTGAAACAAGTGCGTTTCAAAAAACAATTGGATAACCACGAAACAGAAAAGATTAACGTACATTTTAATGGCGCTGATAAATTTACTGCAGGGGATATCGGAAAATACGTAAATGGTTTTCAGATTTTAAATCCTGATTTGGTAATTTTTAACTGCGATCCTTCTGTTCGTATTAAAATGGAATTAACTGTTGAGCGTGGCCGTGGTTACGTTTCAGCGGAAGAAAACAAAAGCAATAACGCCTCCATAGGCACCATTTTTATTGATTCCATCTACACGCCAATTAAAAATGTTAAGTACAACATCGAAAACTACCGTGTTGAGCAAAAAACTGACTATGAGCGTTTGATACTTGATATCGTTACCGATGGTTCTATTCATCCTAAGGATGCTTTAAAGGAAGCTGCAAAGATTCTTATTTTCCACTTTATGTTGTTCTCTGATGAAAAGATTACCCTTGATGCAGAAGAAAAACGCAGCGAAGAAGAATTTGATGAAACCAGCCTGCACATGCGCCAGCTTTTAAAAACCAAATTGGTTGACATGGACCTTTCCGTTCGCGCTTTAAATTGCTTAAAAGCAGCTGATGTTGAGACTTTAGGAGAACTTGTGTCGTTCAACAAAAACGACCTCTTGAAATTCAGAAACTTTGGTAAAAAATCATTGACTGAACTGGAAGATCTTGTTCAATCCAAATCATTGCAGTTTGGGATGAATGTGGCAAAATATAAACTAGATAAAGACTAAAATGCATTGACAATTTAAAAGATTTACAATTTGTAAATCGTAAATTGTAAATCACAAAATCGTAAATTAAAATGAGACACGGAGATAAAATAAATAACCTGGGCAGAACTGCTTCTCACCGTCAGGCGTTGATGAGCAACATGGCTTGTGCCCTGATTGAAAACAAGCGAATTTTTACCACGCTTGCAAAAGCAAAGGCGCTTAGAACTTATGTTGAGCCGCTTATTACCAAAAGCAAAAACGACAGCACACACAGCCGTCGTACTGCTTTTAGCTATTTGAAGAGCAAAGACGCTGTGAACACGTTATTCAAAGATGTTGCTGTGAAAGTAGCAGAACGTAATGGTGGTTACACCCGCATTATTAAAACGGGCAACCGTCAGGGTGATGCCGCTGAAATGGCCATGATTGAATTGGTAGACTTTAACGAGATTTACAGTGTGAAGAAAGGTCGCGCAGGCGCTGAAAAGAAAACAACCCGTCGTAGCCGCGCTAAAAAAGCTGCACCTGCCAAAGGAGAAACTTCTGCTGAAGAAACAAAATCGGAAGAATAATTTTTTTCGCCTAGATAAAAAAAGAACCCGTTCCAAAAGGACGGGTTCTTTTATTTGAGTTAAGTCGAAACGTATTCTTGTGAAGTTCCTGCTTAATAGGTCTAAAAGATGATTTAATGCCGATTAGGCCAAGTAATAAGCTTTAGTGTAATCGGAACAGCTTTAAGTTGATGAAAAGCCTTCCACGTGCTTTAAGGCGAATTAAAACGGATTACAAATCTATTTCTGGATTATTTCAGGGTTTCAATTGCTTTTAAGATGGCCGCATCATCACCATTCAAGACAGGATAATAAGCATCCCGGTCGTACAAATTACGGCCTATCATGGCTTTTAAAAGGGTTTGTAAGCCGTTTTCCTTGCCACTGAGCTCTATTTTGTTTTCTTTATTCTTGGCCATATAGGTTTTAAGAGCTTGAATTTCTTTTTCACTCACTGAAAAATTCTTCACATAAGCCTCAGCGTTTTTATACTGACTTAAAAAACGATTGCGGTGTTGATCGGCATAATCAAAAGCAAAGGCGTTCATTACACCCGCGTAATACAAGCGGTTGACTTTCGCATTGTATTTTAAGGTGTCTACCGGTATAAACACGTCTGGCACTATGCCGCCGCCGCCATACACAATGTGGCCTCCAGGAGTTGTGAATTCCTGCGTTTTATCCACCTTAATACTGTCGGCCGAGTACAATTCACCGTGCTCGAGTCTTTCGTATTCTTCACTAAAATAATCTTCAGTGCTTTTTCCGTTGTAAGGTTTTTGTATGCAGCGTCCGGTGGGTGTGTAATAGCGCGCAATGGTTAAACGCACTGCTGAACCATCAGGCAGATCAATTTGATCCTGAACCAATCCTTTTCCAAAACTTCTTCTGCCGATGATGGTGGCACGATCGTTATCCTGCAAAGCGCCGGCAACAATTTCACTGGCACTTGCGCTGCCTTCATCAATGAGTACAACAAGCGGGTTATTTTCAAAGCCTCCCTTACTTGAGGCATTGTACATTTTTTTAGGATGGGATTTTCCTTCAGTGTAAACAATTTGCAATCCATTCAGCAGAAATTCGTCGGCCAGCTCTACAGCGGCCTTCAAAAAACCACCGCCGTTGCCACGCAGGTCGAGTACCAGTTTTTTCATGCCTTTGGCGCTGAGTTTATTAAAGGCTTCCAGATATTCCTGATAGGTGGTGCCGGCGAAACGACTTATTTTGATGTAACCAATATCTAGGCTTAGCATATAGGAAATGTCAATGCTGTAGATGGGAATCTTTCCACGCTTAATATTAAAATCGAGAGCTTCTTTATTTCCGTGGCGAAGTATACTAACGGTTACCACTGTACCGCTTTTTCCACGAAGTTTATCAAACACCATTTTGTTGGTGACATTTATTCCTGCCATTTGCGTGCCATCTACTTTAATAATTTTATCTCCTGCTCTGATACCAAGTTTTTCAGAAGGGCCGCCTTCAATAGGAGAGATAACGCGTATGGTGTCGTTTAGGATGTTGAATTCAATGCCAATGCCTTCAAAGTTGCCCTCCAATGGTTCGTTTACCAGGTTAAATTCCGAAGCAGGTATGTAGTCGCTATGCGGATCCAGGCTCTTGAGCATGGACAGAATGGTTTTGTTCTCAAGTTGTGATCGGTTAACTGTATCCACGTATTGCGTTTCAATGTAATCGAGCAAACGGTTGATTTTATCCGGGTTTTCGTGCTGCCGTAGAGTAAAATTTACACTGGAACCAGAATTATTAAACGTAAAAAAATAGCCCAAACCGATGCCGGCGGCAAAGAATACCGAGATGACAAACGGCAAATAAAATTTATTTTTTGGTTGGTTAGCAGAATCGGTATGTTCAGTTGTTTCGTTCACGAGAGCAGGTTTTATAAAAGTTTAAGATAGGTATTCCGGCATTTGAAGCATTTAATCAGGCTTAAATGTATTAACTTCGTGTGATTCATTTAACCTGATATTGAAAACAGTTCTTAAATTTTGTTTTGCTGTTGTTTTACTTCTGTTTTTTCAGTGTAAAAAAGACGAGCCTCAAGTTGTTAGACAGCACCCAGTGCCTTCTGTTCCGGTTAATCTTACCATTTACCCCAACGATCCTTTAAACTTCAACATTCAGGCCATTGGTGGCTGGATGTATTTTACAGGGGGTGTGAATGGCATTGTAATATACAGGAAGTCGGAGCAGGAATTTATTGCATTGGAAAGAACCTCAACAAAAAACCCATCCGATTCCAAATCGAGGGCCATCGTATTAAGCGATAATTTTACCTTACAAGACACTGTTAGTGGTTCAACATGGAGAATCCTGGATGGGGCTGTAATACAAGGTCCTGCTGAGTGGCCCTTACGTTTATACGGCACCGCTTACGATGGTAATTTGTTAAAGGTGATTAACTGATTTTTTCTGTGTTTTTCCAGGCTGTTGTGTTAATCAGATGTAAAATATCCTGCTTTAAGAATTCTATAACTTTTTTTAATGAGTCGGCATTAGGTGTGCAGTTGAAATACAGAGAGCCCCTCAGAAAATGTTTGGTGCTGTCGGTAAGATAAAATTGCACAGAAGAAGCAGTGTTGCCGCTGATATCGAACAGCAGACCATACACCTTAGCCGAATCTCTTATGATTGCGATTTGTTCCATGCCATTCGCTTTTATTTGATGGCGGTTGGCAAATTCATGCGCGTCATCTAGGTATTTGGGTAAGTTCTTGTCTACAGGCTTGTAACTCAGGTATAGCGTGGCTTTGAACCGTTTGAATTCAATATTTTGCCAGCAGGGTTCTGCGTTTTTTTGGGTGTTTGGCATCACTTCAGAATAGCGAGGCACCTCGAAACGATAAGGGCAAAGGCTATCGTAGAGGGTATACGATTTTTCAGGAAATGCAATTCTGAAGTAACCACGGGGTTTTGGTGAGAGCACATCCTCTTCTTCACCGCAGGAAATACATCCAAAAAGTACTGTAAGGCTTGTAATCAGGAGAATTTTTTTCAAAAGCTAGATGTATAAGAGTGTTTTTGTATATTTACTAGAGAAATTCAATACTGTAAATTTTCACTTCCTGAACCCTCACCTTGCTCTGTTTCTGTGCCCCCCGAGGAACCTTGAGTAGGTTGATCGCGGCGTTGCAAAATTACAAAGTGATCGGCCACCACTTCCGTCACACTCCGTTTAATATTTTCCTTATCGTTCCATTGCCGTGTTTGTAAGCGGCCTTCGATGTATACTTGCATGCCTTTTTTCAATAGTTTTTCACCATTTTCAGCCAGGGTGCGCCACATCACTATGTTGTGCCACTCCACGTGTTCACTTCGGTTGCCACTTTTGTCCTTATAAAATTCTGAAGTCGCCAAACTAAAGTTTAACCGGGGAATACCTCCCTCTGAATAACGGATTTCGGGGTCTTTTCCCAGATTTCCAATGAGTATTACTTTGTTTACTCCTGACATACGGCTGTTTTTTAATAGTTCACACTGTTTTAAAGAGTGTTTTTACGAAATTACACTTTCTATAATTGCCACGTAGTCAGGGATTAATGTCTTAAAGAATAAAATTATTAACAATTCGTTAAAATTCCCTTGCTCATATGTTATAGAGTATGTATTTTTGCCCTCCCGTTTTTTGAGTAGAGTTGAGTGGAGTGAAGTGGTAGGGTTTAGTGCCTGA
>JALOMJ010000120.1 GCA_025455485.1 Bacteroidia bacterium
ATGGAACGCTGAAAAAAACTGCTGTAGGAAGAAATTTGGAACGCAATGAGCAGTTGCAATACACCGTTATGGCGAACACCTGGTTTGCATCACGCGTAACGGCGGGTGGTAATTACAGCCTGGTGGGCTGTACGGTTGCTCCCGGCTTTGATTTTGACGATTTTGAAATGGCAACGCGAACGGATTTGCTGGAAAAATTTCCTCAACATAAAAACGAAATTACCGCCTTAACCAGAGCATAGCGTTTTCTTTTATTCCATTTTAGAAACGCAATCAATTTGTTTCAACAGAATTTCCAGAGCATCGTTGAGTTCTTGTTCACTAATAGTAAGGGGAGGGGCAATGCGCATGGCGGTGGGACAAAATAAAAACCAATCGCTGATAACACCGTTTTCAATACAGGCTTTTATCACAGCTTTGTTTATTGTTTCTGTTTCAAATTCAATGGCTCCTAAAGCACCACATAATCTTAATGCTTTGATGGCAGGGTGAATTAATTTTTTCTTTATCGTGTTTTCTATCCACAAGGCTTTTTCGTAAAGTTTACCATCCAATATCACTTCCAAACTGGCTTTTGCTGCAGCTACGCAAACCGCATTTCCACCAAACGTATTGATGTGCCCCAATACCGGATTCTGAGTAAACTGACGGGTAAGTTCAATCGAAGCCACCATGGCGCCAATGGGTAAACCTCCGCCCATTCCTTTGGCTAATAGCAAAACATCAGGCACAACGCCATACGCCTGAAAAGCAAAAAGTGTTCCGCTTCTTCCGAATCCGGTTTGGATTTCATCAAACACTAAAAGTACACCACAATCGCTGCAACGTTGGCGTAAAGCTTGCAAATAGGTTTTGTCGGCTTTTTTAACACCGGCTTCACCTTGGATGGTTTCAATCACTACTGCGGCCGTCTGCTCAGTTATGAGTTCCAAATCTTCCATCGCATTAAAATGCAAAATTCTTCCACCTGGTATCAGAGGACGAAAGCTGTTTTTGAAGTATTCGTCACCCATTAAACTTAAAGCCCCTTGGGTGCTGCCATGGTAAGCCTGCTGAAAACTGATGATTTCGCTTCGGCCGGTAACCCGCTTGGCAAGTTTCACCGCCGCTTCAACTGATTCGCTTCCTCCGGTTGTGTAGTAAACCGAATTGAGTTGAGTCGGCAATTGTGAGCAAAGCAATGTGGCGTAATCCACCTGAGGTTTTTGGTTGTATTCCCCATACACCATCAGGTGCATAAATTTCTCGCTTTGTACCTGAATAGCTTTTACCACTTTAGGGTGGCAATGCCCTATGGAACTCACCGAAATGCCACTGATGAGATCGGTAAACGTTTTTCCATTCACATCGGTAAGCATGCAACCTTCCGCTTTTACAATATTCACGTCAATGCCCAGCATGGGCGCATCTGAAGTTTGGGCCACATGACGCCAGAAAAAGTTCACGCTGGTTCATAAAAAATGGACTAGGTTTTTTTTAGCAACTCAATAAATAACTCTCTGCCGGCACGCGGAGGAATGGAATTGGTGCAAGGTGCAAAGTGCAGCGCGGAAAATAAGTTTTGAAATAAGGGTGTGTATTCAGCTGCAGAACCACCAAATGGCGGCACATCGGCATTCAACACATCATCAAATAGAAGACCAACCAGTTTACCATTGGTTTGAAGCAACTCATACATTTTTTCGAAATAGTTTTTTCTTAGCGCAGGGTTAATGGCACAAAAAAAAGTTTGTTCAATTATCAGGTCAAACCCCTTTTCGTTCAATTTAAAAAAGTCGCTTTCCAATAACTGCGATTCGGGAAAATCCGGACAACGTTTTTTTAAATTATCCAATGCACTTCGGGCAAAATCACAAACAAAAACATTTTGAAAGCCATTGTTAAAAAGGTACTCCGCTTCGTAGGCATTGCCGGCTCCGGGAATCAGAATTTTAAGCGTTTTGTCGGATAAAGTATTAAAGTACTGTTTCAAAGGAGGAGAAATCTCTCCAAGGTCCCAACCAAAATCGGAAGTTTGGTATCGCTTATCCCAGTAGTTTTTATCAAGAGCTACTTTAGGTTGCATTCACTTCAAATTTTATAAGTTCAACATATTGCCTGCTGCGCTTTAGTATCGTAATGGTATAACCATCCATCGATTTTTTCTCATTTTCTGCGGGGATACGACCAAAAATATAATTGATGTAACCGGAAACTGTTTCGTAATGAGAATCTTCAGGGATGGCAATGGGCAAGGCTTCGTTCACATCGCTGATGGCTACCTGGGCATTCACAATAAATTCGGTTTCACTTTTTTTCTCCACGTTGGGTTTTTCCTCATCGTGTTCGTCCTGAATTTCTCCTACTAATTCTTCAATTATATCTTCCATGGTCACCAATCCGGCGGTTGAGCCAAATTCATTGGTAACAATGGCCATTTGATAATGGCGTTTCTGAAAATCCCTGAGTAATTCGTTAATTTTCATGCTTTCGGGTATAAAATGTACCGGCCGCATGATTTCTTTAATGGTTCTGAATTTATTGTCAATTACAGCGCGGAGAAGGTCTTTGCTGTGCACAATGCCAATAATGTTGTTGATGTCGCCAAGATAAATAGGTATTCTGGAAAATCCTTCTTCTACCACACGTTTAATGAGTTCATTACGTCCTAATTCAACATCGATGGCCAGAATTCTTTTTTCGGGTACCATCACTTGTTTTACGATACGATCATCAAAATCAAACACATTTTGTATGAGTTCATTTTCGCTGGGCTTAATGGCGCCGCCTTCTTCACTTTCGGTTAGAATTAAACGCAATTCTTCTTCAGAATGTATGTCTTCTTCCCCGGCTTGTTGCAGGCCCATCACTCTCAAAGCCAGATTAGAGGATTTGTTCAGAAAAATAATAAAAGGAGAGCAGATGAAATAAAATATTCGCATGGGCCAAGCAATAAGCAATGTAGTGGGCAGACTGTATTTTATTCCAATCATTTTAGGAATTTGCTCCCCTATGGTGACATGAAAAAACGTTAGCAACGTAAGAGCAATGGGAAGCGCTATGCTATGCATTTTAATGGGATCAATAGCAATGCCGAATTTTAAAAAGGTGGCGCTTACAAGATGAGAAATTACATCTTCACCCACAGCACCCAAGGCCAAAGATGCCAATGTAATCCCTAACTGTGTCGCAGAAAGATAGGCATCGAGTTTTTCAAGAAGTGTTTTAGCCAATTTTGCTCGTGTGCTTCCCTTTTGAATTTTAAGGTCAAGCTGCGAAGCCCTTACCTTTACAAGTGCAAATTCGGCTGCAACAAAAAAACCATTAATAAGAATCAGTAAAAAGGTAATGAAAAGTTCTGTGATCATAGTGTATTCTCTATCAAATATAGCAATAAGTGTCAAAAACCATACTGTAATCTGACCTGCTTATTGAATACTTTATTAAGGCGTGAGCAAAATAAAAAAAGCCGGAATAACCGGCTCTTTTAGTTTATGTATTGCTTTTATTAAGCTTCAGAGTTGTTTTGGAGTTTTTCACGGATACGGGCCGATTTACCGGTACGCTCACGGAGATAAAACAATTTGGCACGACGAACAATACCTACCTTGTTCACTTCAATTTTTTCAATGAAAGGCGATGCAGCCGGAAAAATACGTTCAACACCAACACCGTTGCTCATTTTACGAACTGTAAAAGAAGCGGTTGCTCTTTCGTTTTTGCGCTGAATCACTACACCGGTGTATTGCTGAATACGTTCCTTATCACCCTCTTTAATCTTGTATGACACGGTTACAGTATCTCCTGCTTTGAATTTTGGGTGTTTCGCTTCTGCAGTAAGCGTTTGTTTTGCGTAATCTAATAATGTGCTCATTGTTTTTTTATTTAATTATCATTTCCAGCATACTTTACCTTGTGTAAACAGCGGCTTTGAAACGGGAGGCAAATATACAAATAATTTGAAATGCAGGCAAAAATTCAGGGTTTTTTGCTAATTTTGGCGCCGTAAAACCACAAAATCTCAGGTTTTACAATTGGCCCGGGTGTTGGAACTGGTAGACAAGCACGTTTGAGGGGCGTGTGCCGTAAGGCGTAGGGGTTCAAGTCCCCTTCCGGGTACAGTTGAAGCGCAAAAGGCCAAAGCGAAAGCTTTGGCCTTTTTTTGTTTCGAAGTGCGAGAAAAGCTTGCTTTTCGAAGCACGAAGAAACAAAAAAAGCAAAACTTATAGGGTTTTGGCTTTTGCATTTCCAGGACAAGCGGAAGGTGACTCGCAGCGCGAAAGCGCGGCACGTCCCTTATCAAATTGTTGCTTGATAAAAAGTAGCTACCCGAAGGGTTTTGACTTTTGCAATCGCAGGAGTATCGGAGCGGGACTCGCCATAAAGCAAGCGAGGCAAGGATTATTTAAATTCAATAAAACTCTTCAGCCATGCATAGGCCTCTTCGTAATCCGAAAAAATGCGCTTAGGATAATGGTGTTTACCAAAACTGGCTAAAAAGCCCATAAGCGCGGCATTTACAGCTCCCGAAACCACAATAGCCCTAGCTTAGGTTTGTGTTGCGGCATGTTCCAGTCTGGCCCTTTCTCTCGCTTTTTTATTCATGCTCCACTTTACCCGGGCATCTAATAACTTCAGCGCCGGTTGGCACTTAGCCATAAACCGTAAACTGAGGTTAATGTTAATCACGTCAATTTCATCCAGCTTTTAATGGTCCTTAATGGTGATGATGAGTATCCCATTTTGTCCTTAAAAACGGTAGCAAACCCTAAGTCTGTTCGATTTTGATTGGCCATGGTAAACTAAGATAAGGAGAGGGCCTGATATGCACTGGAAAGTTCTAAAATAATTGTTGTTTCATGTATTTTATTAATTGGCCTTAGGAACCATCAACTTTTTTTACTATCTTGATTCATCATTTTGAAATGAAATAAGAATGAAAATACGTCTTAGCATTTTACTCATAGCCTGCACTTTATTCGCTTTGGGTCAAAACGAATTCAGCAAATGGTATTTTGGCAGATACACCGGATTGGATTTTATGAGCAACCCACCGGCCGTTATTAACCACACCACCATGAACACTTTTGAAGGCAGCGCAAGTGTGGCGGATGGTAACGGTAACCTGCTGTTTTATACCGACGGTATCACCATCTGGAACAAACAACAGGTTGTGATGGCAAACGGAACCGGATTACTGGGAAATTCCTCCACAGTACAATCGGCGCTCATAGTCAAACAACCGGGTAACACAAACATTTACTATGTTTTTACCCAGGACTTTCAAGGTGGCGCAAATGGCCTTCGCTATTCTTTGGTTGACATGAGTCTGGCAGCCGGCATGGGTTCAGTTACAGTTAAGAACGCCACAATTACAAGCCCCTGCACCGAACAATTGAGTGCAACAAGACATTGTAATGGAGTAGACATGTGGATCATTACTCACGAGTTAACCTCAAATAATTTCAGAACGTATTTACTTACAGCCTCCGGCCTAAATCTCACTCCCGTTATTTCATCCATTGGTCCGGCACCCCCAACCTTTATACCAAACAATTCTGTGTACGGTCAGGGGACTATAAAACTCTCACCGAATGGAAAAAAGCTTGGACTTACTTTTGTGAACGGCTCATCTAACAATGAAGTTGCTGTTTTTGATTTTGACAAAAGCTCAGGGCTTGTTTCCAATTATTTATCGCTTTATACAGGAACCGTCAACTACTGGGGCTGCGAATTTTCACCTGATGGAACAAAATTTTATTCCTCCAATAATCAGGCACCTCCCCTTGCTGTTTACCAATGGGACCTTTGTGCGGGATCGAATGCACTTGTGTTCGCCTCTAAAACCAACATAGGAACTCCACCTTGGCCTGTTGGCGGTTTGCAATTGGCACCCAATGGTAAAATCTATCTGGTGAACTGGGGCACACAAACACTATCGGCAATCAATAATCCTAACGTTTTAGGACTTGCTTGCAATTTTACCCCTTCAGCGCAATCGGTAGCAACAGGGTCTAACGGTGCGTGTTTGCCGAATTTTTTCGGTGGTGCTTTTAAAACCCTGCCAAGCTTTTCATATACCTTAAACCCGCTGGTAAGTTGTGCAACGGCTACTTTTATGGCTCCACCAAATCCCACACTAAATGTTGGCTGTGGGGCATCAGAGTTTGCTGTTCAAAGTATTTTATGGGATTTTGGTCAACCCTTCACTGGTCCTGCAAACACCTCAACAGTAAACATGCCAACACATAATTTTAATGGTGCGGGTGTTTTTCCGGTAAAACTGATACTCAATTACCAATGTGGCGCCGACACAATTTACCAAAATGTGGTTATTGCCGGTCCCACCATTACGGTTAATTCCAGCGCCATATCGTGCACGGCATCTGGTGGTGCTACAGTTAATGTGTTGGGAACAACCGGCACATTGACTTATACCTGGCTGCCTTCAGCCCAAACCACATCTGCTGCAACGGTAAACCCAGGGTCGTATACCATACACGTGAACGATGCAGCCGGAAATTGCAATTACACACACACCACTTCCATTCAGCCCAGCACACCATTAAGCGCTACCGTGAACACAACACCTTTGTGTTATGGTGCAAACAACGGAACCGCCAATCTGAGTATAAACATGGGCACCGGTGGTACCGGCAACTACAGTTACAACTGGAGCAATTCGCAAAACACAGCGAGTGTTTCAGGCCTTTCTGCGGGCATATATTCTGTTACTGTTAACGATGTAAATTGCTCATTTACCAGCACGTTTCAAATTTTGCAAACGCCTGCGCTTAGTGTTACAGTCATCTCACCAGTGGTTCAGGTGTGCACGGCAACTTTACAGGCTATTGCTGCAGGAGGCACGCCAGCGTACACGTATTCCTGGTTCGGTGGCCCGCCTGCACCGGTTTTTGTGGCGACGCAAACCATGAGCGGTACGCAGGTGTTTTCAGTGAATGTTACAGATCAATACGGTTGTTCCATAACAGGCTCAACCCAGGTCAATTTTTTG
The DNA here is from genome assembly GCA_025455485.1 of Bacteroidia bacterium. Taxonomy (GTDB): domain Bacteria; phylum Bacteroidota; class Bacteroidia; order B-17B0; family Aurantibacillaceae; genus Aurantibacillus. The sequence goes on from JALOMJ010000120.1 coordinate 6,995, forward strand.
GGAAGTCCGGCTCTAACGGTGCAAAACGTTTCAATTTGTATCAATACCAAAGCCACTTTAACCGTAACAGGGGCCAACAATTACACGTGGATGCCCGGAAATCATACTGGATCTAACTATACGGTTTCGCCGGGCAGCACACAGGTTTATACTGTCACAGGCTCCTACACCAATGGGTGCAGCTCCAAGTCTACGCTTACCTTAAATGTATTTAACTGCACCGCTGTGGATGAAGAAAAAGAAACTATTGCACCCTTGAAAATTCTTGCTAATCCGGTTATAACAGAAATTCTTTTAGAAGCGTTTGAGCCTACGGAGATTCTTTTATTGGATGTTGGTGGCAGAGAACTGCATCGTCAGCATCTTGAAATTGGTGACTCTAAAATTGATTTTACGGCTTTTGCCCCGGGAATCTATTACCTTACTATTTCAGGCAATTTTGCACCGCAGGTGAAAAAAATCTTAAAAATAGAATGATGTTGGTTTTGAAAAAATGTAAAGTACTGTGTTTGTTTCTGGTTTTATGCCTTAACCAAAGGCTTGCAATCGCTCAAAATTTAGAAGTTGTTTTTTCAGGCATACGGTCAAACCTTGGTCAGATTGTATTGTCCGTGTATACCAATGAACAAGGGTTTGATAAAGACATCCCGCTGAAAAGATTGACTTATAAAAAAACACAGTTAAAAAATGGAGAAATTACGGTAACACTAAATTTGCCTCCGGGCACCTATGGACTAGCTATGATGGATGACGAGAACAACAACAACGAAATGAATTATAACATGTTTGGCATTCCAAAAGAAGGCTTTGGTTTTTCAAACTATTACCTCACCGGCTTATTTAAACCAAAATTTGAAGTGTTCAAGTTTACAGTGCTAAAGGACCAGAAACAAAAGGTTCAGATGAAAATAAGGTACATGTAATTCTTAAGTGAACCTT
>JALOMJ010000121.1 GCA_025455485.1 Bacteroidia bacterium
TGGGACATGCAAAAATTCTTTTATAACATAACCAAAGCCGGAAAACATGCCGCAACAGCACAACACTAATTTATTTTCTCAGCCTTCGGGACTCAACAATTTCGTGATTCGTTTTGCGAATGTGAACGGAACAGGTTCGGCCAGTGCAAACCTGTTGTTTACCAAAGCTATTTTCAGGATGGGCATTCCTGTGACACCAAAAAATATATTTCCTTCCAACATACAGGGTTTACCTACCTGGTATGAGGTGAGGGTAAGCGAAAAAGGCTATCTGGGGCGAAGAGAAGGCATAGACATTATGGTTGCCGTGAATCCACAGAGTATGGCCAGTGATGTGGCTTCTGTTAAACCCGGGGGATATTTTTTGTACGATAATTCAAAAAAATTACACGAGGAATACATTCGAAACGACATTCATTACATTGGTATTCCATTAATGGAAATGTGCAACGCCAATTACAGCGATGCTCGTCAGCGACAATTGTTTAAAAATATTATTTATGTTGGAGCGCTTTCTGCTCTTTTGGATATAGAATTTTCGGTACTCGAAGGTTTGCTGGCCGATCAGTTCAAAGGCAAGGAAAAATTAATTCCTGCTAATGTGAAGGCACTGGAGTTGGGCATCAATTACATCAAAGAACATTTTTCTTACCCCCTTGATGTTCGTGTAGAACGCAGAGCGCTGTTGGGCGATTCCATATTAATGGATGGGAATTCGGCATGCGGTCTTGGTGCTGTTTATGCGGGGGCTACCGTAGCTGCCTGGTATCCCATTACACCCTCTACATCGGTAGTAGAAGCATTTATGGATTATGCCGATCAGTTTCGTGTGGATAAGGTGACGGGAAAACGCAATGTGGCTATTGTACAAGCAGAAGATGAATTGGCGGCCATAGGCATGGCCATTGGTGCAGGATGGAATGGTGCGCGGGCGTTTACAGCCACCAGTGGTCCGGGTGTTTCGCTGATGAATGAATTTTTGGGCTTGGCGTATTTTGCTGAAATTCCTGTGGTGTTGATTGATGTTGTGGTGTTGATTGATGTTCAGCGTACAGGTCCTTCTACAGGCATGCCAACGCGCACGCAACAATCCGATATTCTGGAAGCTGCTTATGCTTCACATGGCGATACCAAACACGTGTTGTTGTTTCCATCCACACCAAAAGAATGCTTTGATTTAACGGCCGATGCATTTGATCTTGCCGAAGAATTACAAACCCCGGTGATTATGCTTACCGATTTGGATTTGGGTATGAACGACCATGTTTCGGCTCCTTTGGCATGGAACAATGAGCGGGAATACAAACGCGGAAAAGTATTGAGCGCTGATGACCTTGAGAAAATAGAAAAATTTGGCCGTTACCACGATGTGGATAATGATGGTATTCCCTACAGAACGTATCCGGGCACACATCCTACCAAAGGCTCGTATTTTACCCGCGGTACTTCGCGGGATGAATATGCAGTGTATACTGAGGATAGCAATGCGTATAAACGCAACATGGACCGTTTAATGAAAAAATGGGAAACGGCTAAGACCATGTTGCCTGCCCCGGTGCTTTACCAAAAGCAAAACCAATCGGATTATGGATTATTGTTTTTTGGTACTTCGCAATACGCTGCCGAGGAGGCTATGGACATGATGAAGGAGGAGGGCGCTGTGTTGGATGCCTTGTGTTTAAAGGCATTTCCTTTCAGTAAAGCAGTCAGTGATTTTATTGCATCCCACAAAATGGTTTTTGTTATAGAACAAAACCGCGATGCCCAAATGAAAAGTCTGATCATGATTGAAGAACACACTGATCCTGCCAAATTAATTTCTATTTTAAATTACGATGGCATGCCCATTACAGCCGACCATATTTACAATGAGATTTCAAGAAATTTATCCTTCCACCAAGTATTAAACAAGGCCTGATATGAGTTACCTGAAACCAAAATTTCGTCACCCCGAATCGCCAAAAAATGCCTTAGGCTACACGCTTGATTATTATGAGGGCTCTCTTTCTACGCTTTGTGCCGGTTGCGGACACGATTCCATTTCAGCTTCGGTGGTGCAAGCCTGTTACGAATTAAACATTGAGCCACACAAGCTGGCTAAACTTTCGGGTATAGGATGTTCATCAAAAACACCGGCGTATTTTTTAAGTCACTCTCATGGCTTTAATTCTGTGCATGGTCGCATGCCTTCAGTAGCCACTGGTGCAAACATGGCCAACCGCGATTTGATTTATTTTGGGGTGAGTGGGGATGGGGATACGGCCAGCATTGGCATGGGGCAATTTGTGCATGTGGTTCGCCGTAATTTAAACATGGTGTACGTGGTGATGAACAATGGCTGTTATGGTTTAACCAAGGGTCAGGATTCTGCAACAGCGGATCAGGGTTCTAAAAATAAAAGCGGTAATGTTAATCCCTTTGAAGCCATCGATCTTGCGGGCTTAGCGCTTGAATTGGGTGCAGATTTTGTGGCTCAAAGTTTTTCAGGCGACAAAAAACAATTGGTGCCTTTGTTAAAGGCGGCCATTAAACATCCGGGATTTGCGTTTATCAATGTGATTTCTCCGTGTGTGACCTTTAACAACAACATGGGTTCAACTAAATCTTATGATTATGTGCGTGAGCATGTGGAGGCTACATCCACCATTGATTTTGTACCTGAAATGAAGGAGATTACAACATCGTATGCCGAAGGCACTGCCCAAAAAGTAAAAATGCACGACGGCTCATTCATTCATCTGAATAAACTGGATCAGGACTGGGATTTTCAAAATCGTTTTTCGGCCATGAAGGCTTTGAGCGAGGCCAAACAAAAAGGCGAAATTCTTACCGGTTTGTTGTATATGAATCCTGAAAGCAAGGATTTGCATCACACCATTGATTCCAGTCACAATCCTCTGAATTCTCTGGGCAAACAAGAGTTGTGTCCCGGAGCAGAGGCGCTTAACGATGTAAATGCAGGATTACGCTAATGTGCATTTAATTAACCCTTCATTTTCTTAAATTACTATTTACCTATTAAAAACCAGACATGAAATTTTTTTATGCATTAGTATTACTTTCCGCCCTGAGCTTATCTTCCTGTATGACCATGATGGGTTACAAAAAGCCAATTTTTCTTGGTGAACTGCCATCGGATACAAAGTTGTATTACAAGGACAAGCAGGTAAAAATAAAAAACATTACCATTCAAAAATCAAAAACCGGCACAAGTGGTGCAGGTGTGGAGCATTACATACATTTTAAACACCCGGGGGCAAAACTCAAATTAACCAAACACAGCACCATTACTTTAACATCTGGGTCAAAAAGTGCAGAGGTGCAAATCAAAACCAAACCGGCCATTGGGTTTTTAATTATCACCGGCATTTTTACCTTGGGCATAAGCCCAATTGTTGATCTTTGCACCAATTCCATTTGGTACACCAAAGAAAAGTTGATTGATGTGCCAGCCTACCTTAACAATAAGGAGCCCCGAACCCAAAAGGAGTTGAAAAAAGTAATGTACCCGCAGTATTTTGAAAAATGGAATCCTCCTGCAGTACCGGAATATTAAATAAAATTTGTTTGGTGGTTTAGCAATAGAATTGACGACTGTTTGCTTACATTTTAAATTGCTTGATTTCTAAGAGTCCTGTTGAACTTATTCTCATTTGCATTGTTTTTACGTGATGGAAATTAAAAAGGAGCATTATTTTTTACAGACGGATTTGGCTGGTATGGAGCAGCGTTTCCGCACTCATCTCATCAACAGCATAGGCGGTTTTAAAAGTCTTGCGTTGATTGGCAGCATTGACAAGGCAGGGCAAAGCAATCTGGCTGTGTTTAATTCCATAGTCCACCTGGGAGCCCATCCACCCTTGATTGGTTGTATTGTTCGGCCTGATTCTGTTGAGCGTCACACGCTTTCGAATATTCTTGAAGCAGGGTATTACACCATCAACCATGTGAACGAAGCCATATACAAACAAGCTCATCAAACTTCGGCGCGCTATCCTAAAACCCAATCGGAGTTTGAAGCGGTGGGTTTACATGAAGAATACAAAAATGATTTTGCCGCACCCTTTGTAAAAGAAAGTTCTATTCAATTGGGTGTGATGTTTAAAGAAAAGCTGGACATTGTTTTAAATGGCACCACTCTGCTTGTTGGCGAAATAGTTTGCATTTATTATCCGGAGCACTGTTTGCTCCAGGACGGGCACATGGACTTGGAAGCGGCGGGAAGCATTACTTGTTCAGGTTTAGACACCTATTATGGTGTTAAGCGCTTAAGTCGCCTCAGTTATGCAAAACCCGACACGCTGCCACGTGAGGTTGACTAGAAGCCATCTCAAAAATACCTCTTGTCGATTTGCTCGTCTTTTACCTCCACGCGTCGTTCCTTTTCTTGCCCATACTGCGCGAGTATGAGCTACGAAAAGAGCCTTGCCTGGAGGAAAAATCCTTCACAAATCTTCTAAAACTTATTTTTGAGGTGGCTTCTAATCTCAATTTCCTTTGCAAAAGAATCTTAACATTTGTAGGCAACTCAGTCAAATTAATTCCTTTATTTTTGAACCTTAATCAAAATTTTAACCTAAATCTTAAACACATGAAACTATTGAAAACAACTGTAATGGCTTTGGCAATTGCCTTTGGCCAAAACTTGCAGGCACAAGCTTTAAAAGTTCCGGCTCCCAGTCCTGCACAAACCATAAAACAAGCTTTTGCTTTATCCGACATTACCATTGATTACTCGCGTCCGAGTGCAAAAGGCCGTGTGGTGTTTGGGGATTTGGTGCCCTTTGGAAAAATATGGCGCACCGGTGCCAACAATGCCACTAAAATAACTTTTGGAGAAGATGTAAAAGTAGAAGGTCAGGATGTGAAGGCGGGTACTTATGCCATTTACAGCATTCCGAATAAAGACAGCTGGGACATTATGCTTTACAAAGATTTAAACATGGGCGGAGATGTATCAGCGTACAAAAAAGAAGATGAGGTGTTACGTTTTGTTGTAAAACCCGCTGCATTGAATGAGAAGGTTGAGACCTTTGCTATTCAAGTTACCGACATCACTTCCAATTCAGCAAATGTTGAAATGGTTTGGGAAAAAACCCGTGTAGCCTTTAAAGTGCGTGCCGATATTGATGCTAAAATTATGAAGGCCATTGAAACCAATGTTGTAAAAGATAACAGACCGTATTATCAGGCGGCTCGCTATTATTATGAAAACGATAAAGATTTGATTTTAGCCGGACAATGGGCGGATAAGGCGGTAGAGGCCAATCCAAAAGCGTATTGGGTGGTGTTGTTAAAAGCAAAAATTCAATTAAAAGCCGGCGATAAAAAAGGTGCTGCAACAACTGCTCAGCAAGTGATTACTTTGGCTAAAGAAGATAAAAATGACGATTACGTGAAGATGGGGCAGGAAATTATTGATGCTTCGAAGAAATAAAACTTGAAAACCACTAAGACACAAAGCGCACTAAGAAACACTAAGTAAAATTTTCTTAGTGAACATCGATAGCCTTAGTGTTTTAGTGGTTTATTTTTTTGTAGCTTTTGCAAGGCAAGAGAAAAGATTACCACCAGCGAACAACCAATCACATTTAACCACAAAAATGCGGTGAGTTCCATTAACCAGGCGCCAACTACAAACACTTCGGCGATAAGGGCGGCAATAAAAACGGCATTTCCACCCACCTTCTTAAAATAAAAGGCTACAATAAAAATGCCCAGTATGGTGCCATAAAATAGGGAACCTAAAATGTTAACAGCTTCAATCAGGTTGCCCAATTTGCTGGCATATATGGCGGTGATGATACAAAACACACCCCAGGCATAGGTGGCCCAGCGCGTGGCGGAAAGGTAGCCGGCATCGCTGCTCTCTTTGTTAAAAATCCGTTTGTAAAAATCAATTACGGTTGTTGAGGCCAGAGAATTTAAACCACTGGCGGTTGAACCCATGGCCGCTAAAAATATAATGGCAATGAGCAAACCCACAACACCCACAGGTAATTGTTCTGTAACAAACCTCAGGAAAATATAGTTGCTGTCGTTGGTGTCGGCCAGGGCATTGTTTTTTTCTATCAGAGTTACTACTTGCTTTTTGATGGCAAGACTTTGTACATTGGCTTGCTGAACTTTTGTCCGCGACGCTGTGATGGCCTGTTCGCTTTTGGTTTGAACCGCTGCTACCAGCTCATTTACGCAAGCTAATTTGTAGGCATTGGCAGCATTAAAGTCAGTTTCAAGTTGTTTGTATTGGTTTTTGTATGCAGAGTTTTCCAGTTTTTGGGTTTCTACTTTATTGAAAAAAACCGGTTCTTTATGAAACTGATAAAAGGTAAACACCAACACACCAATCAATAAAATAAAAAATTGCATGGGAATTTTTATCAAACCATTCATGATGAGTCCCATACGGCTTTGGTTGATGGATTTGCCGGTGAGGTAGCGGCCCACTTGCGATTGATCGGTGCCGAAATACGAGAGCTGAAGAAAAAAGCCTCCAATTAGTCCCGACCAGATGTTATACCGGTTGTTCAGATCGAATCCTGTATCAAGGGCATTCAGTTTGTTCATTTTTCCTGCAATGTGCAAGGCATCACTAAAGCTTACGTTTGCCGGTAGTAGGTGCAGTACCAGCCAGGCTGCTAAAAATAAACTTGCAAAAATGATGCTCATTTGAAGCAAATGCGTGTGAGATACAGCTTTAGTGCCGCCGTATACCGTGTACGAAATTACCAGAATGCCATTGGCGATGATGGTGTACAAAATATCAATTTCTAAAATGGTGGAAAGAATAATGGCCGGAGCATAGATGGTGATGCCGGTTGATAACCCACGTTGCAGTAAAAATAAAAATGCCGTTAGCAAACGTGTTTTCCCATCGAAGCGTTTTTCGAGGTATTCGTAGGCGGTGTAAACATTTAATTTGTGAAAAATGGGAATGAAGGTGATGCACAACACCACCATGGCCAATGGCAGGCCAAAATAGAATTGCACAAAACGCAGCCCATCCGTATACCCTTGACCCGGTGCTGAAAGAAAGGTAATGGCACTGGCCTGCGTGGCCATCACCGAAAAGCCTACGTGGTACCATGGCAGTTGACGATCGGCCAGCAAATAGCCCTGCATACTTTTGGTGCCCCTGCTTTTATAAATGCCATAACCAATAATGGAAAGCAGGGTTACACTTAGTACAAGCCAATCGGTTGTGCTCATTTAAAATGTTGTGTAAAAACGTAAAGCAAAGTCATTACAACAAGTAAAATACCAATGACCAAAACATAAATTTTGCCCCAGGTTTCACTTACTTTGGTTGTATCGTTTTTCTGTTCCGGCATTTTTAGTGCTGAGGTAAATTTAACAGGTTCACAAATAAACGGTAGGCCCCCGGCACACCAGCCGGCAATTGTCTGAAAAACGCCAATCCGGTGTACACAAAATTGCCTTTGCCATAGGGGGCTATAATTAAACTACCCGTATTTTCCTTTTCTCCGGGGTCGCTTTAAACTACCCGTATTTTCCTTTTCTCCGGGGTCGCTTAAGCCAATAGGCGAAATATAGTGTTCATCGACTTCAGATGCAAAATAAATGCCACGTTCCTGCACCCAGTTTTCGAAATCTTTTTCTGTAATGCCATTTGGTGTGTTGAGCACTGGGTGTTTTGAATCCAGAAATTTTACGCGGGCATTTTCATCTGTGACTCTATTTCTTGAGATGGTAAACGGGTAAGGACCAATACTGGTTTTTAGTTGTCCTAAATTGTTGTTGGTGTTGTATTGCACGATGAGGTTGCCGCCATTTTTTACATATTCCATTAATTTAGTGTAGTGGCGTGGCATGTTTTTATTGGCATTGTAAGCTCTTACGCCGGTAACGATGGCATGGTACTGGTTTAAATCGGATGTATTGATTTGTTCATCGTTT
>JALOMJ010000038.1 GCA_025455485.1 Bacteroidia bacterium
CACGTTTTTGCTGCGCAAAAAAAAAAGGAAGCTTTCGCTCCCTTTTTCAGCCCTGGTCGGGCTGACGTGACTCGAACACGCGACCCCTAGCACCCCATGCTAGTACACTACCAACTGTGCTACAGCCCGATTTTAAAAATCGAAGGCAAAAATAACATTTTAAAGATTCCGTAAATACCCGAACAAAATTTATTTGGACTTCAAATCATTCGCCAGCGCCTTGAAATCCATGCCATCAAAATTCCCGCTGCTCATCATTAGCAACACCTTGTTATTCCAGTGTTTGGCCATCAAATGGGTTTTAAGATCTTGGCTATTTGTGAACACCCTAACATCTTCACGCCCAAAGGCCTTTAGCACCTGTTCCTCCGTAATGTTTTTTAGTTTTTTGTGTGCAAGGGTGTGGGCATTGTAATACACAATGGCCTCATCGGCCAAATCCATGGCCCCTTTATATTCCTTCAGAAATTCTTCTGTTAAACTGCTAAAGGTGTGCAATTCCATACAGGCCACAACGTGGCGCAAAGGAAATTGCTTTTTCACAGCAGCGGTAGTGGCTTTGAGTTTGGATGGGGAATGGGCAAAATCTTTGTAAAAACTAAAATCATTGGTTTTATGCACCAATTCCAAACGTTTGGCAGCACCTTTAAAACTTTGTATGGCCATTAAAAAATCTTCTTCTTTAATACCAACGACCTTACACACCTGCATGGCCCCATTTAAATTCATGAGGTTATGATCCCCAAACACTTGCAAAGGGTAATTTTTATTTTTTAACTGTATAGAGGTTAGCCCATCTTCAATGCGGTGCTCAGGCACAGAATAGGGGATGCGCGTTAGGTCTTCACGCAGATGTTCTTTGCACAATTGCCCCAACACAGGGTCCTGTTCACAATACACCAACTGACCCTTAGGTTCTATTAAGCGTATAAACTCACGAAACTGCTCAACATAGTTTTCAAAGGTGGGAAACACGTTAATGTGGTCCCAGGCAATGCCGCTTAAAAGCGCTATGTTGGGCCGGTACAAATGAAATTTTGGTCGCCGGTCGATGGGCGAGGCCAAATACTCATCGCCTTCAATCACCGCAAACTTTGCTGTTTTGCTCAAACGTACCATGGTGTTAAACCCTTCCAATTGAGCACCCACCATAAAATCGGTTTCTATCGCCAGTTTGTTAAACACATGCAATAACATGGCGGTAATGGTGGTTTTACCATGACTGCCGCCAATCACAATGCGCGTTTTATCTTTTGTGGCTTCGTAAATGTATTCGGGATAGGAATAAATTTTTAAGCCCAGTGCTTTTGCACGAAGCAATTCAGGATTATCCGCTCTTGCATGCATGCCTAATATAACGGCGCTTGTGTCTGAACTCAGCTTATCCGGAAACCAGCCAATGGCGGGGGGCAACAACCTGGCGTTTTCCAGGCGGCTTCTGCTGGGCTCATTAATTTCATCATCACTGCCGCTTACTGCAAACCCTTTTTCATGCAATGCCAAAGCCATGTTATGCATGGCGCTTCCTCCAATGGCAATAAGGTGTACTTTTTCCATAAGCATAAAGTACGTTCATGGCGGCTAACACGTGTTTGCCTGCAGGCTTTTATTATTCACACGAATATGTTTATTTTGTAAGAAAATTAAATCATGCAAAAAAAAATTGTAAAGGTTGGAAACATTGATTGTGGGTCGAAAGACCTGTTTCTGATTAGTGGACCATGCGTAATTGAGGACGAAAAAATAATGATGCAAACCGCCGAAAAATTGAAGGACGTGAGCGAGCGCATGAACATTAAAATCATTTACAAATCCAGTTTTTTGAAAGACAACCGCAGCAGTTTGAAGTATTACGATGGGCCCGGACTTGAAAAAGGCATGAAAATTTTGGCGAAAATTAAGGCAGAGTTTGGTTTTCCGCTGATAACCGACATACACGAAAGTTACCAGGCGGCCATAGCGGGAGAAGTATGCGATGTGTTGCAAATACCGGCTTACCTGTGTATGCAAAGCAGTTTAATTGTAGCAGCGGCTAAAACCGGTAAAGTAGTCAACATAAAACACGGTCAGTTTTTAGCGCCCGATAACATGAAACACCCTTTGCAAAAATGCATTGAAGCCGGAAATGACCAGGTGATACTGACTGAAAGGGGCTATGTGTTTGGCTACAATGATTTGATTGTTGACCCCCGAAGTTTTTTTCATTTAAACAACCTTGGATATCCTGTGGTGTTCGACATTACCCATTGTGTGCGCAAATACGGTATTCCGAGTTCAGATGCCAAGGGCGGTATGCGCGAATTTTTGCCTGTGCTTAGCAGGGCAGGGGTAGCCAGCGGTGTAGATGGTTTGTTTATTGAAACCCATCCTGAGCCGGCCAAAGCGTTGTGCGACGCGGCTTCGCAATTGTGCGTGTACGATTTGGAAGAATTTTTAAAACCACTGCTTGAAATTCACAACGTGGTGGGTAAATACGTTTAATTTTTTCAGGTGTTCTTTTGTCTCCGGCCTGGCCCTGTGATTTTGCATGGTTCATCCTGTGCCAATAAGCAAGTTACCACCAATTTTAGGAGCAAATCATACATTTACAAGACGCGTCTGTAAAATGACGGACCCCAACGATTTTTGAAGTTTTTTCAAATTTATTTGACTTTCTATCGATCCGACTTTTTATACGATTCAATAAATCATCTTCATTATTCTCAAAATAACGTCTAAGAGCATAACTGCACAAATCTGCAATTTGAACAAGACTTGTAAGTTCGGAGTTAACAAAAAAAGGTGTTTCAATTATATGTTCAATGCTTGTCCATAAAGTTCCTTGGCTATGGAATTTTTTCATTAATGCAGTGTGCTTTTTAGACACAGTTTCATTATTGTCATGTATCAACGTTCCATATAATTCAATATTCTTTTTGCTCTTGCTTACAATTTTCATGTATTGTTCAAACCTTGAAACTAATTGCTCCAAGGCTTGTTCATCCACTGTCTGTCTTGCTCTAACTGGATCGAAGTGAATTTTATTAATACATTCTGAAAACAACCTAGCAAAGGACCATTTATCAACTAAATCTGCGAGTTCTTTAATAAAACTGATCCTTTCATTATGAGTTAAATGAATGTATTTCTCTGTCTGACGATAATTTTTTCTTGTTTGTTTATACAGACTTCTATTCTTACTCTTTTGAAGCTTAAGTAATTCGGTCTTTCTTAATTTCTCTACTTCATGCCGTCTTTGAGCATAATTCATAGCCTCAAACCCGACAATTTTACTTTGTTCCAAATATTTCCTGACTATCCAACCAGTATGGATTTCCGCATCTTCTAGACCATACTTCTGTTTAACTTTACTAATTCCTCTTTCACAAAATTTCCAGTATGAAATAGGTACTGATAAACCAGCCAAAACATAATGACTTGTATTTCCAGGGATTTCAGGTGTGCCAGACTCGTCTATGTAGCAAAAATATACCATGACAAAAGGCAAAAAAAAAAGCGACTGGTTTCAGGGAATTATTCCCGTAGTAGAGACGCTTAGCGACTCTTCCCAGACGCATTGCAAATATATGATAATTATTAGGAAAAAACCAAATTCATGCAAAAACTGGAGGTAACCCGGGGCTTGCGCGAGCCGGACAACAAGACGTTGCTAATACCGAAAGCCCGCCCTGTTTTCATTAAGGTCGGCTGCGCCGGTGGAAGTTGTGGTGGGCGTGATTCAAAATTCTTATTTTCACGTTGGACTTTGGAGTTTTTAGCATCATACAGTTTCTATTGATGCGGCCGGCGCAAGCCCCGATAACGGTGTAAATTCGTTTTTATAAGGCTTAAAAAGTAATGTTTATGCTTTGGGCGCCTCCCGATAGATTTCGGGATCGCGCCTTCACTTCAAGCCAGGGCCAACTTTGCTTTGTTTGTCAGTCTCCGGGGTCTTTGCTTTGAAAGCAAAGCCTCCTCGCCTTGCAAACAAAAACGCAAAGTTCTTGCCCTGGGCTTTTCGTTCTGTCGCGGGCGCATCACAGTAAGTTTAAATTCACGGCTAAACCATTAAACTTTAGTTGATGTATTTTCCTGAGGATGTTACTGTGGCAGAAATTTCTATTCTTCTAAAAAAAAATTAACGACTGTTTTAACACAAAACTTTTTTAAAAAAATCAAATAAAACGCTTACATTAGGATTTGAAAATTAATTTTTTCTCAAAAAAACTAGTGTTGGCACAATCTTTGTAAAAATCTTTCCCATGAAACACGCCTTTTTTTTCACCGCTTTGCTTTTTTGCAGTTTTAGTCAAAAAGCCCAATCATCAGAGGTTTTTCAACATCTAAAAAACGTTTTGATTACGCAACATCCGGAATTGGATGTAAGCAACAAGTTAATCGCCCTAAACCTCTGGAGTGTTTCCGATAAAAACAGCAGAGAGAGTAACAAAGCTTTTGAAAAAGTGTGTTCAACCTATGCTTACGCCAAACTAGAAGGGGGCAGAAACGGTGTGCTGGTGATTTTGATTAACAAAGACAACCTGGATGAGAGTGCTGTTATTGCCATGGGCAAAGATGGCCTGCAGTGTTCTTATAAATTTAACTGGAGTGATGTAAACACACGTTTACAATGGCCGGAAAAAAATTATGTGTTTAAAGCCACCGGCGAAACCCTTTACGCTGATTTATCCCCGGAAACTATTTTCTCTTCTTTTCAATCTTTAATTAGCCGCTAAGCATGAAAACAACGTATTTATACCTCCTGTTACTGTTTTTTCCTTCGGTTGTGTTTTCGCAATTGAACGATAATTGTATTAATGCCATTCCTTTGTGTTCGAATCCGAGTTTTACTTTTTTCTCCAATTCGGGTCCCGGTTCCATTGTCGATTTCTCTGTGCCCGCACAAAGCAACATCAGTAACCCAACACCCAACCCAAACCCGCCCAATTCCGGATGTTTGTTCTCAGGCGAATTAAACCCCCAATGGTTATTAATTACCGTGGGCAATGCCGGATCATTGGAATTTGTGTTTGGAGCCGCAAACTCTGCCAATCCGCAGGTTGGCTTGTACGACTGGATCATGTGGCCTTATTCTCCAAATACCTGCGCCGGAATTTTCAACAACACACTTCCTCCCATACGCTGCAACTGGAATGGTTCCAGCACAGGCGGCACCGGGGTGGCATCGGCCTCCAACATTGTGGCGATAGGCGGAAATCAGGTAAATTTTCAACCACCCATTCAGGTAAATGCTTGTGAGCAGTTTATTATTTGTATTTCAAATTACAGCGGCGTAAACACCCTGGTAAGTTTTCAAAGTTTGGGTTCGGCAAGTTTATCCTGCAACCCCAACTGCAACCCCAGCTACGCCATCTGCTCCGGAGCCAGTGCCAGCATTGTACCTGTGAATTTTTCGGGACTCACCAACCCCTCGTATTCCATTCAACCCGGTGGTCAAACCAATGTAACCGGCACCTTTGTGGTATCTCCATCCACCACCACCGATTACACCACCTTTATTACCGGCCTAAACTCCAACAACGTGGTGCAAACCACCACAGCTGTTTCAACGGTAACTGTTTTTGCTCAGCCATCATCTGTTCCTACTACAACACAAACCAGTTGCACAAGCACCCTGAGTGCTTTCAATTTAGGACTAAGTTTTGTTCCTGCAAGTCCGTTACCCAGCTACAGCGTGGCCTGGAATACCACACCAAGCGGCGTAACCAGTAACACACAAACTGCATCCTCCGGCAGCATTGCACCGGGCACCTACAATGCTACAATTACTTCAGCAGGGGGCTGTGTTGCCACAAGTTCGTTTGTTATACAGCCAATACCCTCTGTGCCTGTATTCGGATTTTTGCCAACGGGTCCGGTATACACCGTAACTTGTGCCTTTCCTAATCTTCCGGTAACTGCAGATAATCCCACCTACACATACAACTGGAGCAATGGTATAGTGGCTCCAATCACCGGCTCTGTTGCCAATTTTGATAATCAGAAATTGGGCACATGGACGGTTACCGCCACCGATCCGGTATCAAATTGCATCGCCAGCAAAACCATTAACGTAGTACAAGACTTTACTCCGCCTTCAGCTGTGCTAAGCCCTTCTTATCAGCTCATTACCTGCACCAATTCGGCCATACAAACGGTAACCACCACGGCCACGTCTCCAACGAATAATGTTGAGCATCAGTTTTATTTTAGCAACGGTTTGAACGTTACCGGGGTGTTTTCCAACTCAGCCATAATTGTGCCACCACCATCGGGACCAACAGGCACACACACTTACGTTATTGTTAATTCGATAAATGGCTGCAAAACCAGCATTAACTTTTCGGTAGCCACCACAGGAGGCTTCCCGACGTATTCAGTTACCAGTCCTATACAAAACTTTTCTGTTGGTTGTGCACCTAAAAATGTAGCAGACATTGTGATTACCAATGCTCAATCAGCGCCTCCGGGGCAACCTGTTTCCTATACCATCATTGCCCCCGGCACCACCACTTATGGTCTTGGTTCTCAAACATCGTTTACCTTTACCCAGCCGGGCACATATTCTGTGGTGGTAAGAGATAACAACAGTGCCTGCGAATCCATTTCACCGTTCTCTATCATTCAAAATACCTTTGCGCCGCAAATTTCTGTATCAGTGGTAACACCTACACTCTCTTGTTTTGTGCCTACCGTTCAATTAGTAGGGTCCAGCACCAACCCAAGTATTAGCTACCGTTGGCTCTATGGCACCAATGGTATCGAGCCAGGACCGACCTACACCGTTGGGGTTACTACGCAAACCAGTAACATCATTGCAGGAACATTTACCTTTGAAGTAAGAGATTTGAACAACGAATGCCGGAGCACACAAAGTGTTACTATTTACCAAAATATTTTTCCCCCCATTGCCAGAATTTCGGGCCCAAGCGGAGGGAATACAGAGGGCGTATCGTGTAAAACGCCAAGCTTAACCCTCAACAACAGTCAAACTACCGTGGGCTCCGGTGGACTCTTTCCAACGCCACAAGGTGTAACGTCCATTTTATGGCAAGGTCCCAGTCCGCAACCTACAGTAGCCAACTCACCCTCATATCTGGCCATTCAGCCGGGTACCTATACCATGACCGCGCGCGACGAGAACAATGGCTGTAGCTCCACCACCGTGTTTGTGGTAAGCGATAACCGCGATTACCCTGTGGTGCAAAACCCGGTGCCTTTGCCTGCTGATACTTTGGATTGTGGTAATCAATTTGCACGCGTTGAAGCTGCCATTACCACCACTGTATCTTTAAATTACGAGTGGTTTAACTATTTGGGTTCCATCAAACAAGGTCAGGTGAGTTCAACCGGCACTGTAGCCTTTGCTCAAGTGAGCGATACCGGTGTTTACAGGGTTGTGGTGACCAATACGGTAAACGGTTGTGTAACCATTTCGCAAGGCCGGGTTGTTTTGGGCGCGCTAACTTCCGGCTTTAGGTCAGATAAAATAACTGGCTATGCACCATTAACGGTAACCTTCAACAATGAATCGAAATCGTCAAGCGGTACAGGAAGTATTACCTCCATCTGGAGTTTTGGTAACGGCAACACACAAACGGTTACTGCAGCACAGTATTCCTTACCGATTACCCAAATTTATCAGCAGCCGGGGCAATACACGGTAACGCTTTACACCAGTAAGGGAGCGGGCAGCGCAAACAACACCTGTATCGACAGTACCTTTAAAATCATCAATGTCGACATCCCATCCAAATTGGAGATACCCAACGTATTTACCCCAAATGGCGATGGCAGCAACGATGTGTTTTTTGTACGCATGGCCAACTTAAGCACCATTAAAATGAGTATTTACGATCGCTGGGGCAATTTGGTGTACGAGCTGGAAAACAGCAACAACGGAAATGTAGAATGGGATGGCAAAAACCAAAGTGGAAAAGAAGTAGCCGAAGGCACCTACTTTTATATCGTAACCGCTACCGGTAAAGATGGAAAGGCTTACGATACCAAAGGCACGGTGAGTTTGTACCGATAAGTTATTTCAATTTAGTAAACTTTGCATACCGGCTCTTGGCAGCCAATTGCAAATAGAGTAGAAGTGAAGTTTAGTTTTGAACCGAATTCACCTTGGTGTCTCTCATAGAAAGGAGATACTTGGTGAGTTTGGTTTTTTGTTCAGGACTGAGTTTAGCTTTTGGGGCCATTTCATCAATTTCGTGCAGCCATTTTTTTTCGGTGAATTTTTCAACCGGAAAATTACTATGGCACTGCGTACATTCGTTAGTGTATATTTTGTTTCCCTCTACCAATTCAACACTGGCAGTGCCCGGCCAACGGTTTATGGCTAACTTTAACTGTTCATCGCTTGGGGCATAAGCTGCCGGGGCTGCAGTTGCTACTTTACTGCTTTTGCAATTGGCTAACAATGCCAACATAATAAGGGAGATGCCTAATTTTTTCATAATGGTTTATTTACTTAGATATAAATTTCTTTCGCTGTATACGTTTTGAAAATATTCGTCCTGCAAATCATCAATAAAATAGATGGCTTCGCCGGTGCTTTTCATTTCAGGACCAAGTTCTTTTTGAATTTCGGGAAACTTCTCATAACTGAACACCGGAATTTTAATGGCGTATCCTTTTTTTCTTGGGTTAAATTTAAAATCTTTCACCTTTTTTTCGCGTAACATCACTTTGGTTGCAAAGTTAACATAAGGCTCATCATAGGCTTTGGCGATAAACGGCACGGTGCGCGAGGCACGTGGATTGGCTTCAATCACATACACCACCTCGTCTTTAACTGCAAACTGAATGTTTATTAAACCAACTGTATTAAGTGCCAGGGCAATGGTTTTAGTGTGCTCTTCAATTTGTTTCATCACCTTATCAGAAAGATCAAAAGGAGGAAGCACCGCATAACTGTCTCCGCTATGAATACCGGCAGGTTCAATGTGCTCCATAATGCCAATGATGTAAACGTCTTCTCCATCGCAAATGGCATCAGCTTCAGCCTCTATTGCCCCTTGCAAAAAGTGATCGAGCAGCACCTTGTTATCGGGCAAATCATTCAACAATTTTACCACATGCTGTTCCAGTTCTTTTTCGTTGATCACAATTTTCATGCTTTGGCCACCCAA
This sequence comes from Bacteroidia bacterium, assembly GCA_025455485.1. GTDB lineage: Bacteria > Bacteroidota > Bacteroidia > B-17B0 > Aurantibacillaceae > Aurantibacillus. The sequence goes on from JALOMJ010000038.1 coordinate 9,117, forward strand.
CACATAGCTTGGACGAACCAATAAGGGAAATCCAAGTTGTTTTGAAAGTTGTATGGCTTCTTCGGCATTTTCAATAACACCAAATTTAGGGTAGGGGATGTTGTTTTCTTTCAGAAGTTTGGAGAAACTTCCGCGGTCTTCTGCTAAATCGAGTGATTTAAAATCGGTGCCAATGATTTTAATGCCATGGCGTTCCAGCTTTTCGGCCAGTTTAAGCGCGGTTTGTCCACCCAATTGCACAATCACTCCTTCAGGCTGCTCGTGTTTAATGATGTCGTAAATGTGTTCCCAAAATACAGGCTCGAAATACAATTTATCGGCCGTACTAAAATCGGTACTTACCGTTTCCGGATTGCAGTTAATCATGATGGTTTCGTATCCGCATTCTTTTGCGGCCAACACCCCATGCACACAGCTGTAATCAAACTCAATACCCTGGCCTATGCGATTAGGGCCACTGCCCAGCACCACTACTTTTTTCTTATTACTTTTTATGCTTTCGTTTTCTTCTTCAAAGGTAGAGTAGTAGTAAGGGGTTTTGGCCTCAAACTCTGCCGCACAGGTATCCACCAATTTGTAAACGCGTTTAATGCCCATGTCGTTACGTTTGTTATACACTTCACTTTCAAAACAGCGCAGCAAGTGGGCAATTTGCCGGTCGGCGTAACCTTTCTGTTTGGCTTCAACTAATAAATCTTTAGGAATGGATTGTAAACTATGGCGACGAATTTCACTTTCAAGAGAAATTAATTCTTCAATTTGCTGAAGAAACCAAATATCGATTCGGGTAAGGGATTGAATGGTTTTAATGGAGATGCCCAGTTTCATGGCATCATAAATCATGAACAAGCGGTTCCAGCTGGGACGCTCAAGGGCCTCCAGCAACTCAGCCTGGTTGGTGATTTCTTTGCCATCGGCCCCTAATCCGTTACGTTTTATTTCAAGGCTCTGACAGGCTTTTTGAAGGGCTTCCTGAAAACAACGCCCAATGGCCATCACTTCACCCACCGATTTCATCTGGAAACCAAGCTCGCGATTGCAGCCTTTAAATTTATCAAAGTTCCAGCGCGGAATTTTTACAATCACATAATCCAGGGTGGGTTCAAAATAGGCAGAGGTGGATTTGGTAATTTGATTGATCAATTCGTCTAAATGATACCCGATGGCTAATTTGCTTGCAATTCTGGCAATGGGGTAGCCAGTGGCCTTGCTGGCCAGGGCAGAGGAGCGACTTACACGGGGATTGATTTCAATTGCAATGATTTCTTCTTTTTCGTCATCACTCACTGCAAATTGCACGTTACAGCCCCCTGCAAAATTGCCAATGCTGCGCATCATTTTAATGGCCATGGTGCGCATTTTTTGATAAGTACTGTCGCTCAGCGTCATGGCCGGGGCTACAGTAATGCTATCGCCGGTGTGAACACCCATGGGATCAAAATTCTCAATAGAACAAATGATGGCCACGTTATCGTTACTGTCTCTGAGCAATTCCAGTTCGTATTCTTTCCAACCCAGCACAGCTTTATCAATCAACACTTCATGAATGGGAGAGGTTTGTAAGCCCCTGTTTAATAAGTTATCAAAATTATCTTTTTCGTAAACCACCGAGCCTCCGCTGCCGCCAAGCGTAAAGGAAGGACGGATAACTAAAGGAAAACCAAATTCCTGTGCGATGCTTTTTCCTTCTAAAAATGATTTGGCAATTTTACTTGGCGCCATACCTATGCCAATTTCCTCCATTCTGGCTCTGAACAAATCGCGGTCTTCGGTTACCTTAATGGCTTGAATGTCTACCCCAATCATTTTTACATTGTACTTTTTCCAAACACCCATATCCTCACATTTTAATGCAAGGTTTAAGGCAGTTTGACCGCCCATGGTAGGAAGTACAGCGTCTATTTGCCGTTCTTCAAGAATTTTTACGATTGATTTCACTTCGAGTGGCCAGAGGTAAACGTGATCGGCGGTTACCTTATCGGTCATGATGGTGGCCGGATTGGAGTTAATTAAACTCACCTCAATGCCTTCTTCTCTTAAACTTTTTGCGGCCTGAGAACCGGAGTAATCAAATTCACAGGCTTGTCCAATAACAATGGGGCCTGAACCGATAATTAAAACTGATTTAATGGAAGTGTTTTTAGGCATAAAAAAAAGAAGTGAATTAAGTCAAAATAAACCGGACAAAGATACACGCTCGGGGCGAAGTGAAAGAACGATGTTAACGAAATATCAATAAAAAAACCCGAAATGTTTGATTTCGGGTTTTGAAGGTTGGAAAGGACCGATTAGGTTAATCAGCAGGTTCGTCGGACGCAACTGCCTTTTTACCTTTGGCCTCGGCTACCACAATGTTGCGCTCATAATGTTCTGTACCATTAAGTGCGTTGATAGCTGCCTGAGCTTCATTATCATCTTCCATCTCTACGAAACCGTAGCCTTTGCTTCTGCGTGTTTCCTTATCCTTGATAATTCTGACGCTGGTTACTTTTCCGTACTGAGAAAACAAATCGCTCAGTGCCTGTTCTCTCACCTTGAAACTAATGTTACTGATAAAAATGTTCATAGTGTTCTGTTTTGTGTGTGCAAAGTAAAGGTACACGGAAAAACCAAAAATCCAAAAAAATCAATAATTTTTGTTAAAATTCATGTTGCAACACAATACACTTAAAAAAGACAGGCCTCTACGCTGATTTCAACGTTAGCATCCTTTGGTAATTTTGCGGCCTGTATGGTGGCCCGGGCAGGAAAATCGCCTTTGAAATAAGCAGCGTACACTTCATTGACCTGAACAAAATTATTCATGTCGTTAAGAAAAATGGTTGACTTTACCACATTGTCAAAGGTGCAGCCACCTGCTTTTAAAATAGCCCCTATGTACTCCATAACCATTTTTGTTTCCTCCTTAATGGTAGTTTTTACAAGTTGTTTGCTTTGTAAATCCATGGCAATAGTTCCGCTGATGTACATGGTGTTACCAACTATAATAGCCTGATTGTATGGTCCTATAGGAGCTGGCGCTTCTTCGGTGTTGATGATTTTTTTCATAAATGGGGTTTAGTTATACAAATATAAAAAGTTTAAACTTGGAATTACTGATGTTCTAAATCTTCCTGATTACGCTTTTTTACCATGGTTAAAATGGTGGCAATGGCAACAGTTTCGCCGGTCTCATCATAAACGTCAACCAACCATTTTACAATTCCCTTGGCCACGTCTTCCGCATTTTTTTTCTCCTGATTGATTTTTTCTTTGCAGGTGAACCGCACGCCAATGGTGCTGCCCATGTAAACGGGTTTTGTAAATCTGCATTCATCAATGCCATAGTTTAATAAAACCGGACCTTTTTTTGCATTCACAAACAAACCGGCTGCTTTACTTAAAATGTAATACCCGTGGGCTACTCTTCCAGTAAAAATGGTGCCATCCAGCGCAGTAACATCCGTGTGTGCATAAAAGTGATCGCCGCTTACGTTCGCGAAATTTACCACATCGGCTTCGGTTACCGTGTGTTTGGCTGTAATTAAAGTTTCTCCAATTTCTAAATCTTCAAAATGCTGACGAAACGGGTGAATGTCTTTTTCAATTTGTGAAGCCCCATGCTGGTATTGATTTAAAATGGCTGTAATGGTGTTTGGAGACCCTTGTATGGCCGTTCTTTGGAGGTAATGAAAGACGCCGCGTTTTCCACCCATTTCTTCACCACCACCGGCTCTTCCGGGCCCACCGTGAACCAGCATGGGCATTGGGCTGCCATGCCCGGTGCTTTCTTTTGAACATTCAGCATTTAACACCAGTATGCGTCCGTGCATACAGGCTGCACCCAAGGTGTACATGCGCGCTAAGCGGTTATCGGCGGTTACAATGCTGCTTACCAAAGAGCCTTTTCCCATTTTACTCAATTCAATGGCATCTTCTATTTTTTTATAAGGTAAAATAGTGCTTACCGGCCCAAAGGCTTCTACCTCGTGGCAGGCCGTATTTAAAAATGGCGATTCATTTAAAAACACAAGGGCCGGCATAAAGGCCCCTTTGTTTTTATCGGCACCAATGACCTCAAAATTATTAAGGTCGCCAATTAACAGGGTTTGCTGTTTGGAAAGTAAATCCACTTTTTCCAATACTTCCTTTAATTGTGTTTTACCGGCCAGGGCACCCATGCGCACTCCTTCTGCAGCCGGATCGCCAATACCGGTTTGTTGTAAACGTTTTCCCAAGGCTATCTGCACATCTTCAACAAGTTTTTCAGGCACAATTATCCTTCGTACGGCAGTACACTTCTGTCCGGCTTTTGTGGTCATTTCCCTCACCACTTCTTTAATAAAAATATCAAACTCGGGCATCTGAGGTGTTACATCTGTGCCTAACACAATGCAGTTTAACGAATCGGCTTCCATATTGAATGGCACAGATTCTTCAATCAAACGTGGGTGTGATTTCAGCATCTTACCTGTGCTGGCTGAGCCTGTAAAGGTCACCACATCCTGACTGTTTACGTGGTCGAGTATGCCGTTGGCGCTGCCGCAAATGAGTTGCAGGGCCCCATCTGGCAAAATGTTACTGGAAATGATTTCTTTTACAACCGCTTCGGTTAAAAAAGATGTGACGGTAGCCGGTTTTACTATGGCAGGAACCCCCGCAAGCCAATTTACGGCCACTTTTTCGAGCATGCCCCACACCGGAAAATTAAAGGCATTGATATGAATCGCCACCCCTTCTTTAGGAACACAAAGGTGATGACCAATAAACGTATTGTTTTTTGAAAGTCTTGCCACATCACCATCGTAACAATAGGTTTCATCGGGAAACTGCCTGCGCAGGGAAGCGTAGGTGAATAAATTGCCTATTCCGCCTTCAATGTCTACCCAGCTGTCGGCACGGGTTGCGCCGGTGGCCCAGCTAATCTTATAGAAGGTTTCTTTTTTGCTAAGCAAATGCATGGCCAAAGCCTTGAGCATGCGTCCGCGCTCATGAAAGGTTAATTTTCTTAAGTTTGGTCCTCCGGTATTACGGGCGTAATTGCACATTTTAGAAAAGTCGAGTCCTTTGCTGCTGGCATTTGCTATGGCCTCGCCCGTAATGGCATTGTATAACTCCTGACCCTTTTCGCTGCCTTTAACCCAATTGCCACAGACGTAGTTTTGTAATGAGTTCATAAGAGATAAGATGGAAAAATTTTAGTTAGTGAAAGTAAAGGAAAGAAATAAATTTAGATAAAAAACACAAGGTTTTGCAATTCTATCAATCGGTGAATTTATAGCCAACACCGCGCACCGAATGAAAATGAATTGGTTCTTTTGGATTGGGCTCAAAATATTTTCTGAAGTTTAACACATAATTATCAATGGTGCGGGAAGATGGATTTTCGTCTGCCGACCATAGTTTTTCTATGATTTCATCGCGGGAAATCACCTTATTAGCCTGCCGGGTGAGTAATTCAAGCAAACCCATTTCCCGTTTTGATAAACTGATTTTTTCTCCTGCACAACTTACAATTTCAAAGGTTGAAAAATGCACTTCACCATTTTTGAATTTAAATATTCCTTCAGATGCTTTATTGGCGCGTTTCAAAAGGTTGCGAATTCTCAACAACACTTCTTCCAGATCGAATGGTTTGGTGATGTAATCGTCGGCCCCCAATTTTAACCCTTCTATTTTATCAAAGGATTGGTTTTTGGCGGTTAAAAAAATAACGGGCAATTCGGCACGAGCGGTTTTAATTTGTTTACATAATTCAAAGCCTGAGGCATCGGGCAACATCACATCCAGCATAATCAAATCAATGGCACCTAGGGACGAATTTAAAATGGTTTTGGCCTCTTTGCCGTTTCGGGCCAGTAAAACAACATACCCTTCTGCTTTTAAATTTAGTGAAATGGCGTTGGCCAGATTGGCCTCATCTTCAACAATAAGTATGGTACTGCTCATGTGCAGGGCAAAAATACGGTATTGCCTTCAGTTGTGTTAATACAATTTCTGATAAGTTTGCCACCAACGGTCGGGAATTTCATTTTTTGCGGCCGATTCGTAATCCTTGTAACTGCAGGGAATGAGTGTGTGGCGCTCAAACTTAAGGTCTTTATTGGGTGGGTACGGAATCTCCATCCACCAGCGATCGCTTTTTTTACTTTTATAAAAATTTATCTGGTATTTTTCGTCCTGTAACACCACATGAAAACGCAGGTACTCGCTGCTGGAGCGATTAGGAAAGTCGTTTTTGCGCTGGTAATACCCCTCCATAAAACACCAAATCATTTGAGCAGCCAATAAACTGGTTTTTGAATTTACATCGAACTCAGGGTTTATTTCATAAATGCCTATGGAGGATAATTTATCCGACATGCCGGCATAACGCATCATCTGACAGGCTTCTTCAGCGTAAAACCCATTGGGTGATGGCCAGGGTAAGGCAGGAGCATCGCTGTGTTTAAGGGCCCCCATATCAAAACTTATCATATCGGCTTGCCGGATGATGGGCTCTGCTTCTTCCACCTGATTGCGCACCTGGCCCAAACGGTAAACATCAAAATATAGCTTTGTCATCATGTCCAAACTCACAGGATCTACCAAATAGGTTTGGTAGCCAATGTTGCTGTAATTGAACAGATAATTGGGTTGATGTAAAATAATTTTGCCCAGGTAGTTTTTGTTGCTCATGTCTTCATTGGGTGTACCCAAATCAAACACCTTGTCTATCGACACCACATTTATGGTTTGTTCAAGATCTTTATAACCCAAAAATTGGGCATAACTCAAATCCTGTGAACCACCAAGAATAATGGGAATAATGTTTTTTCTCACCAAATGGTCAATCACACTGCTCACAGCAAAAAAAGTGTCGTTCACGGTATGCCCGGCCTCAATATTGCCTAAATCTGCGAGTCGGGGCGAAAAACTTCCGGTAAAAAGGGGATACAGGGCCAAGCGCACTTCATCGGGAGCCAAAGCACAGCCTTTGTTATCGGGAGCCTGACGGCTTTCCTTAACGCCAACAATTGCAATGTCAACACCGTCCAGATCAGGAAAACCATTTTCCGCAGTGTGCAGTGTAAACCGGTTCACCAGCTGGTTTTCATTTGCCGACGATACTTTTGAAACCACATCCGAATCAAGTGCTTTAAAAAACTCTGAAATTTCACCCATGAGGAATACGTTTATGCGCTTAAATGTATGCCATCCTTAAAACCCTTTTCACCACAAACTTGTATTTCTATTAACAAGGATGTATTAGAAACCCTAGTCTGAGGGACTTATTGATTTCTTCAAACAGTGAAAAGATAAAAATAAACTCTTGATAAACTGTTTTTGATTGCGAAACCCCGGGGTTTCGATTAATTTAGACCCATCAATTCTGTTCTTGTATATTCAGCCAAACAAAGCAACCGTTTGTATTATATCGTACGAACTTTGCTGTATGATGGGCTTGGCCTGGATTTTAAAATTACACAAGAGGGGGAAGAATTTGTAAGCCATAAAGGCCCTAAAATTAACTATTCTGATATGGATACGCTGGGCGGCCTTCACATTAAACCTCACAGCATTTTATATGATCATGGCATTCGCGATTACCACCTGGAAGTGTTTCAGCATGCCGATTTAGGAAGAATTTTTTTTAAAAATAACGGTACCCCATTACCATTCGATCTTTTTGGGGCCTCTTTCTGGCTCATCTCCCGGTACGAAGAATACCTTCCTTTTAAGGCGGATAAACATGGCAGGTTTCAATTCACATCAAGCCTTGCTTATCAATATGATTTTTTAAACACCCCATTGGTAAACATTTGGTTGTTTTATCTGATGGATCTGCTAAAAACGCGTTATCCTGAGCTGGTTTTTAAAACAAGAATTTACAATTATATCTCAACAATTGATGTTGACAATGCTTACAAATACAAATACAAGGGCTTTGTGAGAACCATTGCCGGATTGCTGGGCGACGGAAGTTTTAAAAAAATTAAAACCCGGTTTAAAATCATTCTTAATCTCGCAAAAGATCCTTTTGACTCCTATGACTTCTTAATTAAGGCGCATAAGGACAATACCATTTCTTCTATTTTCTTCTTTTTGGTTGGGGATTACGGACCAAATGATAAAAACCACTCTGCATCTGATTTACGTTTTCAATCGCTGATTAAACACGTTGCCGACTATTCCAACGTAGGCCTGCACCCTTCCTATGGCTCAAACGCTTCACTTAGGCAATTAAAAATAGAGTTAAGCCGTATTTCCGTCATCACGCACCGTATTATTACCAAAAGTCGCCAACACTTTTCTGTGCTCAAATTTCCCAAAACTTATCTCGACCTTCTGCAGGCCGGTATTGAGAGCGATTATTCCATGGGCTATACCAACAAAAATGGCTTCAGGGCATCATACTGTTACCCTTACAAATGGTACATGCTCGAAACCGAGTCAGTGAGTCCGCTTGAAATACACCCCTTTTGTATCAGTGAAAATACTTTGGTGCACGATGCCAAAGAAACACAGGAGGATATTCATACTCTGGCCCTGCCTTACATTCAGGAAATAAAAAAATATGGCGGGGAGCTAATTTCCATCTTTCACAACGACACCTTTAATGCGAAGATGAAAAAGTTTTACCTCGAATTCCTTAATCTCGCCAAATCATAAGACTATTATGGTTGTGGCAAATCCTTCAACAGGGATTGCGCCAACGTGGTTAAACTGCTCAAGATCATCTGAACACCAACACCGGTTACAATAAACCCCATAATCTTTGAAAGCGAATCCAGTCCCGATTTTCCGGTGTATTTCATAAGGCGGGGCGCAAATTTAAACATGACGTAAATTACAAGGGCCACAAAAACAATGGCCGAAACTGCCGAAACATCCTGCCAAAAAGCGTTCATTGGTCCTGTTTCTCTGTTAGCATACAGCGTGATTAGAAACGACATGGCTCCCGGGCCGGCAAGCAAGGGCATTGCCAGTGGCGAAAAAGAAATATCCACTTTGTGTTCACTTTCCTCCCTTAATTGCTCACCTTTGAATTCTTGTTTATGTTTCAGGTGCAAAAGTTGCCAGCCGGAGCGAAAAATAATTAAACCGCCGGCGACCCTTAGCGCCTGTATGCTGATGCCAAAAACCATTAGCAGGTAAACGCCTAAAAAATAGGCCAGTAAACAAATACCCACAATGTAAGTGCAGGTTTTTTTAAGGGTTTTTAGTTTGATGGCTTCGGTATAATCACCGGTAAGACTAATGTAAACAGGCAATATGCTGATTGGGTTAATAAGAGAAAAGAGGCCTACAACAATAGAAAAAAACACAATAGAATCGAACATAAACAAAGGTAATTTGCGTTTGTTGAACAGAAGCTAGTACAATTTTATGTTAAGGTTAATAAATCCCGCGTCTCAAATTCTTTTACTTTTGCACGAACTCCTCCAGTATGGCATTCAACCTGAAAAGTTTTACCACCCGCAGTTTAAGCGCAATAGTTTTTGTTGTTGTGTTTTTGTCTTGTGTTTTATTTTCTTACGAATTGTTTAGTTTGTTTTTTTTAATGGTGGCCCTGCTTGGCGCGAAGGAGTTTATGCAACTTTCAGAAAAACTTGGGGTAACGGTGTTTAAAGGTGCGGTATACTGCTTTTCTGTTTTGGTGTACATAAATTGGGTAAAATGGGCCGCCTTTCTGCCAGAGGTGCCGAATTTTCTGAATGTTAAGCCCGAATTTTTATTTGCCTTTGTGCCCTTCTTTTTTTTAACCCTGACCTTGTTTAGTAAATCCAAACAACCGGTGCACAGCGCTTTATTCAGCATAGCGGCCATTGTTTACGCGGTAGTGCCCATGTGTTTGTTGCACGAACTTGTATTTTCTTCTACCGAAAGTACTGCGCAACCCCTGAACTTTAATCCCTTGGTGTTGTTCGGTATTATTTTACTCATTTGGAGCAACGATACCTTCGCTTATTTAGGCGGTAGTTTTTTTGGGAAAAGGAAATTACTGGAACGTATATCTCCCGGAAAAACCCTGGAGGGCACGGTGTTTGGAATTGCAGTGACGTTTGCCTTGAGTGCAGCATTACCTCATTTACTTTCGTTTCAACCACCATTGCCATGGATGATTTTGGGCGTGGTTGTGCCTGTATTTGCCACCCTTGGCGATTTGATAGAAAGCATGCTGAAAAGGAATGCAGGCATTAAAGACAGTGGAAACATTCTCCCCGGTCACGGCGGGGTGTTGGATAGATTTGACAGTTTATTACTTGTAAGTCCGGCAGTGGTGCTGATGTTTAAATTGTCAGAGTTCTAAAAAATGAATTCTGTTTATTGGAATCACCACGCCTTGTTTTAGAATTACCCGTTTATCGGTAACACCCCAAACTGTGGTTTCCACATATTTAGGTAACACCCCAAACTGTGGTTTCCACATATTTAGGCGATTGATTGTCTTCGAAAAATATTTTGATTTTAATTTGCTCTACGTTACCAAGTGAAAGCGCTCTGTCAAGGTCCTTTTGCCGATTTTGTCTTTCCTCTATCGACGTTAACACATCCTGTTCAGGAAACTTCAGGCCTTCTATATTTTCTTTCTCAATTTTCTCAAAACTTGACGCTACCATATTTCAAAGTTTAGTCATGTAATCAAAATTACGACATACAATGTAAAAAATCAAACATTCTCGGAGTTGATTTTTATTTGTTCTTTTAAAATCTTGTGAAGTTCCGCTGCCCTTTGACTGCCTATTCTATAGGTAAAGCCTTCTCTGTCAGAAATTTCAACAAATTCTTCCCCACTGGTGTAAAAGCGTATGATACCCAGGTTATGCAAATTATAAACGGCTCTGCGCAAACTGTTTTTCTTATAGCGGCTTTTTCTCAAGCGTTTTATCCCCCGAAATTCAATCTTTACCCTTCTGGAGGTCCAGAAACCATCAATTACCAGATAGTCGCGAAACACTTTGATGTGTGTGTGTAAAACAAAGGTTAGCAAACTGCTGAGTAATAATAGACTGATGCCCAATACAAAAAAAATTAAGCCTGAATTGTCAATGGCCTTAATGGGGTAGGAGCCCAATGTAAAGAAAGAGACCTGAACCGGATTGGGATTTTCGCTCCAATAGTAAGCGGTAAAACAAAAAATGGCCAACAGCGTGCGGATAGAAATACTCAGGCGGTTATGCCCCAGATATTGTTTTTCTTCAAAAAGTATTTCAGTTTCGTTTTTCACAAAGTAATTTCAAAAGGTTGGTTTCTCCTTCCAGAATCTTATAACGTTCATCACTTCGGTAACCAATAATCCAAATAATTTCTCCATTGCCATTTTGCAAAAGCAAACACCCCGCTTTTTGAAACGCGTTTAATTTTTCGCTGGTAAGGTAATCGCTCAGCAGTTTAAACCCTTTCATTCCGAATGGTTTAAATTTATCACCCCGCCTCGGGCTTCTGATGATAAGCGGGTAGATTATTCGGTTCAAATTAATGTACAGTTCATTCTTTGCAGCCTTGGTCAACTTTTTTACCCTTTGCACATGCATGTTGGCTTTTGGCAAAAACTCACCAAGGTCATGAATTTCAATGTATGTGGCCTGCTCAGTGCGCAAGGGCTGAATAAACAGAAAGTCTCTGTCGATGCTTAATTGATGAGTAGCACTAAATACGTTTTTTCCCACCAAACCATTTTTTTCAAGGTTCTGAAGTATGTCCTTTTCCTGGGTTTCATTAAAGCCATAGGGATGAATGAAGGCGTGCAATACGCTGCGCTTTGAACTGGCATTCAATAAACCTTTTTTGTGAATTTGAATACCTTCTCCGATAACCTTAGTAAGTTCATGCCGCTTAAGTTCAAGGTATTCCTTTACTATTTGGGCTTCTTCAGAAAAACGCTGCAAATTTTCAATCAAAGTTATTTCAAGAGAGGGATTGAGTGTTTTGAGCAGGGGCATTACCTTTAGACGAATGAAATTTCTATCGTATTTGGTCTCCAAATTGGATTTGTCGGTTCTGTATTCCAATCTTTCATGCTCTGCATAGTTCAGAATCTCCTCTTTGGTAAAGCCCAACAGCGGTCTAATTACCCGGCCATTTCTTTCCGGTATTCCTTTCATGCCTTTAATTCCGGTGCCTCTTACCAAATTTAACAGCATGGTTTCAATACAATCGTTGGCATGGTGGGCCGTTAAAACGAAATCAAAGCCTTTGGTTTTTAATAGTTCTTCAAACCAGGCGTATCTGAGGTGTCTGGCAGCCATTTGTGTGCTTGCTTTTTGTTTAGCGGCATAAGCACCAACATCCAAGGTCGTGTGAAAAAAAGGCACGTGTAATTTTTCGGCCAAAGATTTACAAAAACTCTCATCGGTTTGACTGTCTTTTCCTCTCAATTGAAAATTACAATGGGCGATGGCAAAATCAAAATCGCCACGTTTCAAGAGGTGGGCTAACACCACAGAATCTACTCCACCACTCATGGCAAGCAAAACCCTGTGTTTGGCAGTGAACAAATGGCTGTGATGCACGTGTTGAATAAACTTGCTCAGCATACAACAAAGTTAATGCGAATTAAACAATACTGAAATTTGTGTGTTCTGGCGTCATAAGATATGAAATACATCAGTTTTTAAGTGGATTAACGAAAGCTTTCTAAATTTGCAACATGAGTAAAAATGTAACTGTAGTAGGAGCCGGGTTGGTTGGCTCATTGTTATCCATTCTCCTTTCCAAAAGAGGATACACCGTAAATGTATTTGAAAGAAGGTCAGACATGCGAAAAGAGAGCATGAGTGCTGGCCGATCCATCAATCTGGCGCTTAGCGACAGGGGTTGGAGGGGTTTACAAAAAGCCGGCATAGCCGATGATATCAAAAAAATTGCCATTCCCATGTATGGGAGGCACATCCATCATAAGGACGGCTCCACCCTTTTTCAGCCTTACGGAAAGGAAGATCAGGCCATTTACTCGGTATCTAGAGCCGACATTAATAAAAAGTTGATGGATCTTGCCGAACAACAAAATAAGGTCAACCTTCAGTTTAACATGCGGTGTTTGCATGTAGACCGAGCCAGCATGAAAAGCAGTTTTGAAAACAGCACGGATGGAAAAATTGTACACAATCAGTCCGATTTACTATTTGCTGCCGACGGGGCCTTCTCGGCCTCGCGTTTGGCCATGCAGCTGCAAAACGACCGCTTTGAATACAACCAACACTACATCGATTGCGGGTACAAAGAGCTCATCATTCCTCCGGGTGAGGGTGGAAGTTTTAAGCTTGAAAAAAACGCTCTGCACATTTGGCCAAGAGGAAGCTTTATGATGATTGCTTTACCAAACCCCGACGGAAATTTTACCTGCACCTTGTTTTTACCTTTTGAAGGCGAAAAATCTTTTAAAAATTTACAAAGTCACGATGACGTAAAATCTTTTTTTGAATCTGAATTTCCCGATGCCGTGCCGCTCATGCCAACTTTGCTCGACGATTTTTTTAAAAATCAAACGTCTTCATTGGTAACTGTAAAGTGTTTTCCATGGACCTTCGATAATAAACTGGCATTGATTGGCGATGCCGCCCACGCCATTGTGCCATTCTACGGGCAAGGCATGAATTGTGGTTTTGAAGATTGCGTGGTATTGGATGAATTAATCGAAAAACACAATGAAAACTGGGAAATGATCTTTCCTGAATACCAACATTTAAGAAAACCCGATGGGGATGCCATTGCCGACCTGGCCATAGCCAATTTTGTTGAAATGCGTGATAAAACAGCTGACCCCAAGTTTATACTTCAAAAGAAAATTGAAGCTAAATTTTCAACGAAATACCCTGAAAAATGGATACCGCTTTACACCATGGTGACGTATAGTCCACACATTCGCTATAGTACAGCCTTAAAAGAAGGGGAACGCCAACAGGGCATTATGGACAAAATTATGGCATTGCCGGACATTGAAAAAAAATGGGATTCGGAAGAAATAGAAAATAAACTACTCAGTTTGTTGTAATGAACATTGTAGTGGATTACGATTTTATTCTTACCAACTCGGTGAAATTGCTGGTATCCACAGTTCTTGGTGCACTCATCGGCGCTGAGAGAGAATACAAAGGCAGGAACATTGGGTTTCGCACCATCATTTTAATCACACTTGGTTCTACTTTATTTACCATTCTTTCTGCCATTGCAGGGGATCAGAACGACCCTGCAAGAATAGCCGCAAACATCGTTACCGGTGTTGGCTTTTTGGGGGCAGGGGCTATTTTCAGAGAAGGTGCAAGTGTAAAAGGCATGACCACCGCATCGTTAATTTGGATAAGTGCTGCCATTGGCATGGCCTGCGGATTTGGCCAGTATGAATTTGCTTTTTTAGTTACCGCAACTGTATTGTTTGTCTTGCTTGGTTTCGCAAGTGTTCAAAAATCAATTGACAAGTACAGTCAGGAAAGGGTTTATAAAATTAGCTTTTCCAAAAATCCGGATTTGCAAAAGGAAATTGAGAATAAGCTAAAAAGCCTGAAACTAAAAGGCCATGCCAATAAGTTTACCAAAGGCGAAGAAAAAATGGAAATCGAATACGAAGTAAGAGGTTCAGAGTCGGCCCACATAGAATTTATCACCTACCTATATCGCGAACAATTTATACAACAATTTGAGGTATAAAGTATATTCCATTGATATTCAGATATATAAATTTGTAATTTTCTGTAACTTTGGGGCGTTTAACACGTCTTACGCACAGTGAATTTACAAGATTATAATGATTGTGTAGACAAACACGCCGATGGTGTTTACCGCTTTATTTTAAAACAAATAAAGGACAAGGAGGCTGCCAGAGACATTGTGCAGGACACCTTCGAAAAAATGTGGCGCAAACTCGACTCGATTGATGCAGCTAAAGCCAAAACCTATCTTTTCACAGCCGCGTACCACACACTTGTTGATTACACCCGTAAAAATTCAAGGTACATTCCCTTAGAACACAATGATTACACTTCCCCGTCGCACAACGAACAGTATTCCGACCTTAAAAAAATTCTCGACATGGGCCTTGAACAACTTCCTGAAATTCAAAAAACAGTGCTGTTGCTTAGGGATTACGAAGGATACGATTACGCCGAAATTGGCCAGATTACTTCTTTGAGTGAGAGTCAGGTGAAGGTGTATATTTTCAGAGCCAGAACATTTTTGAAAAATTTTATCGGAAGGGTGGAGGCCGTGGTGTGATGAAAAAGATTACAACGGATAATTACGAAGCCTTTGTGCTGGATTACCTTGAAGGGAAACTAAAGCAGGCAGACAGGGAGGAATTACAGCAATTTATATTGCTTCACCCGGAATTAAACGTGGATTTGGATGCAGATTTGCCGGCTATTGAGAGAGAAGACCTGGTGTTTGATGAAAAACAAAACATGCAGCGGCACACCTCACTTAGAGAAGAAGAACTGCTTCATTATCTGGAAAATTTATTGGATGAAAAAGAACAACAAAACTTTAAACAGAAACTAAAAGAGGATGTGCTTTTGGCTTCAGAATTTAAATCGCTTCAAAAAACCATATTACCAAAAGAGCATGAAACAAAGTTCGGTTTAAAAAACAGCTTAAGAAAATCTGAAGATGCTTTTTATTTAAACAATTACGTTTTGCAGTACCTGGAAGGAGAATTACCTCCTGAGGAACAGCAAGCCTTTGAAACCAATCTTGCCAACAATGCTGCATTAAGCGCCGAGCTGCACCTTTATCGCAACACAATAGTGTCGCCGGATTTTTCTTTGGTTTTAGAAAATAAAACTTCTCTTAAAAAAGACACCTTGGTGTTTTCACTTTTCAGGGGCAGGGCAGTTTATTCAGCAGCAGCAGCAATTCTTTTACTGGTGCTGTTTGGTTTCTTGATAAACTATTTTGTAAGTCCACACTTCGAATCTACACAAACACTCCCTGTTGCCCTCAAACCAGGTCAGCCCAAGCCGAGCCTTGCAAATTCCAACCAAAAGCCCGGCCATGTAACAGGAGATGCTGATGCAAAAAGTGAAAAGATTGTAACCACATGGAAAAAATCCAATTCTACAGATAATCGTCTGCTTTCCTCTAATACAGCATCTAAATCACTGTTAGCAAGCACAACCGGTTCCAGCTTAGAGCTTGCCATAAAAACAGAGGTGTTGCCTGATACATTACCACGTGTTGCTGAACGAAGTGAACTCGCTTTAACAGAAACAGCACCAGATGAACTAATTAAATTGGAATACAGCCACCTCATTCCTTTTGAAGAAGAAGATGTGGAGGACCAAGAGGCACCGGTAAAAAACAAGTCGAAAGGGTTTTGGAGTGTAGCCACACGCTTGGCTAAAAAAGCTAACCAAATGGGCATTAAAGTAATAAACGGAAACGAAGGCGAAAACAACCAATACCTGCTTTCATTTAACGCAATGACCATTGAAAAAAAATAGCAGCCTGTAACTTTTAAAGGCTTTGTTCGTCTTACACTCAAAATTAAACCACTAACACTTTAAAATCAAAACGTATGCGCATTAACACGGCATTTATCACATTAGGATGTATCCTTCTTGCTGGCATCTCTGCAAAAGCACAATTTCATGAAAGTCGTCCTGTTCAACCCTTCAAGGCCATAGAAGGTCTGGGTTCGGTAGCGATTTATTTTACCCCTTCCGACACTTCTTCTCTGGTGGTTTATGCAGCAGAAAAAGAACTGCCTAATGTAGAAACAACCTTTAAGGATGGAAAATTAAACATATACAATCGCGGGAAATTTACAGAACCTGTAAAAGTGTACGTAAAATGCCCTGTGCTAAACAGCATAGAGTGCAGCGGGGCCAGTTCGTTCAAAACTCTCGACACGCTTA
>JALOMJ010000039.1 GCA_025455485.1 Bacteroidia bacterium
GAGCCCCAGCACCCTGTACTTTTTGTAAAGAATAATCCCAAACAATTTATCTGGCAGAGCCGAAGGGATGGCTATAACCATCTTTATCTTTATAATTTGGATGGCAAGCTAATCAAACAACTGACCAAAGGAGCCTGGGAAGTGAAGGCTGTGAATGGATTTGATGCAAAAGGGGAGCATCTATTTTTTCATGCGAATGAACAAAGTCCCGTAAATCAGGATGTTTATTCGGTGAACATTAAATCCGGAAAGCTTACTCGCTTAACACAGGGCAATGGGTTTCATCAAGCCGTTTTTGATTCGAAAGGAGAAGTTTTTATTGATGCTTATACCTCAAGCACTGTACCCAGAGAATACAGTATAGTAAATGCCAAAACCGGAAAAGCAAGCCTATTTTATAAATCCGAAAATCCGGTTCTGGAATACAAAACAGGTTCCTGGAGTTTATTCTCAATCAAAAACAGTAATGGCACCGACCTCTATTGCCGTTTGTTTAAACCCGTTAATTTCGATAGCACCAAAAAGTATCCTGTTATTGTTTACCTGTATAACGGTCCGCACTCGCAACTTGTTACTAACTCCTGGATGGCCGGGGGAGAGCTTTGGTACCAATACATGGCACAAAAAGGGTATATCGTGTTTACGCTAGATGGGCGCGGTACCTCTAACCGCGGGAAGGAATTTGAACAAGTGATTCATCGAAATTTAAGCACTTTTGAAATGGAAGATCAATTAAAGGGTTTGGCATACCTCAAATCACTGCCTTTTGTTGATGAACAGCGTGTGGGGGTATTTGGCTGGAGTTACGGTGGCTTTATGAGTACCAGTTTAATGACACGGCAACCCGGGGCGTTTAAAGTGGGCGTAGCCGGAGGACCGGTGATTGACTGGAGTTATTATGAAATTATGTACGGAGAGCGGTATATGGATACGCCACAAGAAAACAAAGAAGGCTACGAAAGAAACAATCTACTCAACCACGTTGAAAAGTTAAAGGGCAAGTTGCTGATGATTCATGGCGCGCAGGATAATGTGGTGGTGTGGCAGCACAGCATGATGTATTTAAAGAAGGCTATTGAAAAAGGGGTGCAAGTGGATTATTACGTTTACCCCGGGCACGAACACAATGTGTTAGGAAAAGACAGGGCCCATTTGATGGAGAAGATTTGCAATTATTTTATTGAGAATTTGTAAGGTAAGAGAACTAAGTTTATACCACTTACATCCTTAAGTGTTTGCCTTAGGCATAGATTTCGGTTAAACCCGCAATACCCCTCTGAAAGCCCTTGCAGCATAATACGACTCTGCGCCATTATGGTAAACAAAAACATGGCCATAACGCCAATCAGCAAACAAAGCACCTTTTAGATTCCTTATATCAGCAGGTGTTTTAATCCAACTGGACGTTTTTGTGTCAAACTTTCCAAGTGTCTGCAGTTTACGGTAATCTGTTTCAGTTAAAATATCAATGCCCATAGCTTTAGCCATCCCTAAGGCACTGCTTTTGGGTTTATTTTCTTTTCTTGATGCTAAGGCCTCCTCATCATAGCAAACGCTTCTTCTTCCAACCGGACTTTCAGGTGAACAATCCATAAAAATATATTCCCCTGTTTTTGCATCAAAACCCACCACATCAGGTTCACCCCCGGTGATTTCCATTGCGTTTAGCGACCAAAGTTTATCAGGCATCGTGTTAAGCCGACTTTGTATTTTAGCCCAATCCAGCCCATTATGACGGCTCATGTTTTTTTCAAAGCGCGCCTTGAGCGTTAAGACTATTTTTGTGCTTTCCTCAGAGGGTAATTTCTTTTTTTGGTTCTTGGGTTTGCTCATTTTTTGAAATGGTATCTAAGGCGCAAAGTGGTTTCAGGCTTGTTTACTTTCAAACTTTTTTTCACCTTCTAACTTTAAACTAAGCCCTCATCAAACTTTCTATTTCTTCCGTTTCAATTGGAATATTTTTCATCAAATCCATTTGACCCGTTGTGGTAATCAGGATGTTGTTTTCAATTCGTATGCCCAATCCCTCTTCAGGGATATAAATTCCGGGTTCAACCGTAAACACCATGCCGGCTTGCATAGGCTCTGTAAAGAAGCCCACATCGTGAACATCCAAACCCAAAAAGTGGGAGGTGCCGTGCATAAAGTATTTTTTATAAGCCGGCCAGTTGGGGTTTTGTTTTTTTACGTCTTCAGTTTTTAGCAAACCAAGTTTTAATAATTCCTCAGTCATTAAATCACCCACAGCTTTGTTGTATTTTTCAAAGGTCTGTCCGGGCAACAACAGTTTAGTGGCAGAACGGTGTACACGCAACACAGCATTGTAGACGTCTTTTTGACGTTGGCTGTATTTGCCGTTTACCGGAATGGAACGTGTTAAATCACTGGCGTAATTGGCATACTCGGCAGCCACATCCAATAAAATCACATCACCATCCTTACACTGCCGGTTGTTTTCCACATAATGCAACACACAGGCACTGGCGCCACTGGCAATAATAGGCCCATAAGCCCATCCCTGAGAGCGGTTGCGGATAAATTCGTGGATTAATTCGGCCTCAATTTCGTGTTCCCAAACACCGGGTTTAATAAAGGAGAGCAGCCTCCTGAATCCTTTTTCGGTAATGTCGCAGGCTTTTTGAATTAAATCAATTTCAATGGTGCCTTTAATGGCGCGAATGCGGTGCATGATGGGCGCGCTGCGCTCGTAATGGTGCAAAGGGTATTTGGCCATCAGGCTTTTGTTAAAACGGTCCTGAGCGGTTTCCACTTCAATGTAACGCCTGGTGTGTTCGTTGCTGTTCAGGTAAATGTTTTCCGCCTGAGCGAAAAAGGCTTTACAAATTTTATCGAATTCATGAAACCAATACACCTGTTCAATACCACTCACTTTTGTTGCCTCTTCTTTATTGAGTTTGGCACCTTCCCAAATGGCAATAAGTTCGCTGGTTTC
Organism: Bacteroidia bacterium; assembly: GCA_025455485.1. Lineage (GTDB taxonomy): Bacteria > Bacteroidota > Bacteroidia > B-17B0 > Aurantibacillaceae > Aurantibacillus. The sequence goes on from JALOMJ010000039.1 coordinate 2,954, forward strand.
TCGAACAAACAATACCTCTTTGTGTTTCCCGTCTTTTACATCCGGAAAAATTACCAGCATGGTTTCTTCCTGATCAATCCCGCAGAGGTAAAACAAATCGCTGTTTTGGCGGAAGCCCATGCTACCATCGGCGTTAGTGGGCATGATGTCGTTGCTCACAAACACAGCCATGCTGTTGGGTTTTAGTTGGGCTGCGAATTTGCGACGGTTGTCGGTAAAAAGCTGATTGTTGATGGCTTCGTATTTCATAGGAGATTGATAATGGCTAGGTAAATTAAACGCACTCCATTTGGAGGGATAACGAAGGTAATAAATCGCGCCATTTCCAGCAATTGGAATTGCTACGCCGATAGAGCAAAAAATTAAAGGTAAAAAAACGGCTGACAGAACAGAATTCCTGAAAAAATGGAATAAAAAACTATCTTTGTGGGACTTAAAAAACTAGTACAATGATTGATTTAAGCGGATTTATCTCTATTTCTGGTCAACCAGGATTATTTAAAATTATAGCCCAAAGCAAAACGGGTATTATTGTGGAAGGTTTGCATGACAAAAAGCGAACCAATGTTTATGCTTCAACCAAAGTGTCTACCCTTTCGGACATCAGCATGTTTACCACCGGTGAGGATAAACCCATCGAGGAAATCATGACCAGCATTTTTGAAAAAGAAAAAGGCGGCCCGGCTGTTGACCAAAAAGCAGATGATAAAGCAGTTGTGGCGTATTTTGAAACAGTGCTTCCTGATTACGATAAGGAAAGGGTGTATGTAAGCAATATGCGTAAACTCATTAGCTGGTACAATGCTTTACAAAGCACAGGGAATTTAAAAACCAAAGAAGAAAATAAAGATGCAGACGGAAAGGCCATCAATATAAAAGCGGATGAAAAGGCTGCGACTAAAAAGAATGCAGTAAAAGAACAAGTAAAAGCTAAAGCGGTGGCCGGAGTGAAAAAAACAACCGGTGTTCGCAAAACAGGCACAGCCTAAGCAATCAAATAATTGCATACAAAGCCATTCTTAAAAAGGAGTGGCTTTTTTGTTTTCATGCTCGGCAATATCAATGTAAAGAGAACGTTTTACTAACATGAGGGTACTGTTTTTGTTTTTTCTAACAACTCAGATTTCAGCGCAGAATTGGACCTTACTTTCTTCATTTCCGGGCATTGCTTGTGACGATGGCGTAGCGGTAGAAGTTGAAGGTAAGGCCTATGTAGGCACAGGACTTCAAACCGGTTGGGTGCTTGCAGGCGATTTTTTTGTGATGGATCTGAGCAGCCACACCTGGTCAACGATTGCATCTATGCCTGCCGGAACTGAACGCCAGTATGCCTGCGCATTCAGGGGCCCTTCTGCAATTTATGTTTTTGGGGGTGATGGAAGTGCCGGGGTATTAAACACACTTTACAAATACCATATTCACTCTAATACGTGGACGCAAATGGCTTCAAAACCCGGGGCCGGTGTGTACGGGGCTTCGATGATGGCGTTTGGCGATAAAATACTGCTTTTGGGTGGTCGTTTTTCCAATGCTAATGTTAATCAGGAGGTTTGGGAATACAGTATCAGTAACAATGCCTGGACCCAAAAGAGCAACATGCCTGCGGCTTATGAGGGAAGGTGGATGGCTTGCGCAACCACTTTTAATGGCAAGGGGTACTATTTGTATGGGGTTGATAATACTATCAATTTTAGAACTGAGTTTCTGGAATATGATCCGCAAACCGATAGCTGGCAAATGCTTTCACCTCCAGCCTCTACACCTTCTCGCGCTTATGCCAGTCTGGAAAGTCTCAATAATCAGTTAATTTTGTTTGGTGGCGTTGATTCTTTAAATGTTTATTACACCACCGTGAGTTATTATCATCCAGCAAGCAATACCTGGTCACCGGGCCAGAATCTTCCGGCCAATGCCCGCCGCGGGGGTATGAGTTGGACCAAAGACAACAGGTATTATTACACATGTGGCCTTGATGATAACTCGGTGCGGCTTAACGAAACCTGGATATTGGATGTGCCATTGGGCTTTGAAGAAAATGAAATAAAAAGGATGTTTCAGATCGGACCAAATCCAATAAAGAATCGCCTGTTAATTTATAGTAATCAAATACAGAACCAGTACACGATTGGTATTTTTGATGCTTTTGGGCAAAGGCAGATAAATGCTAAGGAGTATGAATACTCTGAATATGGAATAAACGTCAATACAGAGCAACTAAAAAGCGGTTTGTATTTTTTAGAAATACAGATGGAGGGTTCAATCCCGGTGCGCTGGAAAGTGATTAAGGAATAAATCTATTGGTCTTTATAGATCAGCATGTTGATGATGCCCAGGGCTGGACTGGAATTATCGCTTAAAGTAACAACAAAAGGTTTGCGCTGCCCTTCAAAACAATTGTAAACAACATAGCCCTGATCTTCTATTGGGTTTGGAAGTTTGTTGGAGTAATAATCTTTTAAATCGCAGAACAGGTAGGAAATCATTTCCTGATCGTTGCTGCTGATTTGCACGTTGATTTCTTGTAAACTATCTCTACTAAATATATATTCAATGGAATAATTGGTTATGCTGTCTGCCTGGTATTCGTAGTACAATTGGTTGGGACCTGATTCTTTGGGCTCCGATGGTTCTGCTTTTTTTACCGAATCCATTGGGGCGTTCAGGTCTATGCCTCTGAAAACACCATGTCTGCTGAGTAAAATGCCGTCAAGAAGCGGGTGATAGCCTTCAAATAAGCGCTGAGGAGGAGAAGGTGTGTTTTTTTGCTCAGGCCGACAAGAAAAAACCAGAAGGGTTGAGACGAAAAGCAGTAATATATATAGATTAGTGCGCACGAAACGAGTTCAGCAAATATAATATAATTCCTGAAGCGCATAAGGGGACTGGGAAGCAAACTATTAAAACATGCTTTTGAGTGAGTAAATGCTGAAACAGCATTGAAGTAAACCCGTTTTAAGCTGTTTGTTCAGGACGTAATTGCGGGAAAAATAACACTTCTTGTATCGCCGCGTTATTGGTCATTAACATGGCTAAACGGTCGATGCCAATACCAATACCGGCTGTAGGCGGCATGCCATATTCAAGAGCACGTAAAAAATCATAATCAATAAACATGGCTTCATCATCGCCCCTTTCCTGAAGTTTTAATTGTTCTTCAAATCGGGCACGTTGCTCGAGAGGGTCATTTAACTCAGAATATGCATTGGCAATTTCCTTGCCGTTAATCATCAATTCGAAACGCTCCACCAATCCTTCTTTGCTGCGGTGCTTTTTGGTAAGCGGACTCATCTCAACAGGGTAATCTGTAATAAATGTTGGCTGTATGTAGTGTTTTTCCGAGGTTTCACCAAAAATCTCATCGATGAGTTTTCCTTTGCCCATGGAAGGTTCTGTGTGTATGTTGAGTTGTTTACAAACCCCTCGCAAAGCCGCTTCATCCATTCCTAAAATATCAATGCCGGTATGTTCTTTGATGGCATCAAACATGCTGATTTTTTTGAATGGCGCCTTGAAATCAATTGTCTGCCCTCCCACTGTAATTTCGGTGGTTCCATAAAGGTCCATCGCTACTTTTTCAAGTAATTTTTCGGTGAAGCTCATCATCCAGTTGTAATCCTTATAGGCCACATAAAATTCAAGAACTGTAAATTCAGGGTTGTGTGTGCGGTCCATGCCTTCGTTACGAAAGTCTTTTGCAAATTCATACACCCCATCAAAACCGCCTACAATGAGTCGTTTTAGATACAATTCATTTGCAATTCTTAAATACAAGGGCATATCCAGTGCATTGTGGTGAGTTATAAATGGTCTGGCCGCAGCCCCTCCTGGTATACTTTGAAGAATTGGTGTCTCTACTTCCAACAGACCGGCGTTGTTAAGCGCCTGACGAATGGTATTCATCATTTGTGTGCGTTTCTTGAAGGTATCGCGAACTTGCGGGTTGATGATAAGGTCAACATAACGCTGCCTGAAACGAAATTCCGGATCACTCACTTCATCAAAGGATTGTCCGCTTTCATCGGTTTTTACAATGGGCAAAAGTTTTAAGGATTTGCTCAGCAGTTTGAAGGCGGTCACGTGTATAGAGATTTCTCCGGTTTTTGTTGTAAACACGTATCCGCTTACTCCAATAATATCGCCAATATCAATAAGTTTTTTCCAAACCTGTTCGTAAAGCGTTTTGTCTTCTCCCGGACAGATGTCGTCTTTGCGAATATAAATTTGTATTCTGCCACTGGCGTCCTGAATCACGGCGAAGCAGGCTTTCCCCATATCGCGGATGCTCATCAGGCGGCCCGCTATTGAAATGTCTTTGTAATTGAGTTTATCCCTTTCATAATTGTTTTTTATATCCAGTGAATTCACATTCACATGAAACTCATCGGCAGGATAAGGTTCTATGCCTAATTGTTTTAATTCTTCCAGTTTTTGCCTTCTGATGACTTCTTGTTCACTGAGTTGCACTGACATAGGGATAAGTGTATGGTTAAAAACACGCAAAAGTACATTTTTAAATTTTCCTCGGTTCGAATCGGTATAGGGCAATTTTTCTTGAACTTAGCATAAATTTTATCTGCCAGATAATCAGCATATTACATAAATAATTTAAATTTTAACAGTTTTTTGTTTAACGATTAGCACAAAAGACTAAACATTCTAATACATTTGTTTAACGAAACTAATTAAAAATTAAACAAAATGACAGCAATAGAATTCAACACCAAAATTTTAAATGAGCGCCCTTCGTTAAAAGGCTTTGCTCTAAGCCTCACCAGAAATGCTGAAGATGCCATGGATTTGGTTCAGGAAACCTACGTTAAGGCCATTACCTACCGCAGCAAGTTCGAAGACAGTACCAACCTGAGGGCCTGGTTGTTTACAATAATGAAAAACACGTTTATTAATGCTTACCGACGGAATGTAAAAAGCAAAAGCTTTATTGTAAAAGGGGATGATTTGGCCCTACAACGTGCGTTTAAACAAAACTCATACGATCACAGCGAAAGTCGCATGAATTCAAAAGAAATTCTTGAAAAAATTAATGCACTGGATGATCAGTACAAAGTTCCCTTTACCCGGTATTACAATGGTTATAAATACGAGGAAATTGCAAAAGAACTGAGTTTACCCCTTGGTACAGTTAAAAGCCGCATCTTTATCGCCCGTAAGATATTGATGAACGAGTTGAGCCATTACAGAAATTGAACCCCGAACTGAGTATATTTTGGTTTCGGCGCGACCTCCGGTTGTACGATAACGCAGGGTTGTTTCATGCCCTCGCTGAAAACCAAACTGTACTCCCTGTTTTTATTTTCGATAAAACTATTCTTGGAAGGCTTGACAACTCAAGCGACAGAAGAGTTGACTTTATCCATCAGGCTTTAGAACACATTCAAAAAACATTGGTCAAATTAGGGGCCTCTATTCATGTGCTTCACGCTACCCCCTTGCAAGCCTTTACTGAACTCACCAAAGTTTACACTATCACCAAAGTGTACTGCAACCACGATTACGAGCCTTATGCAAGGACGCGCGATGAAGAAATAAAAAATTTTCTTAGTGAAAAAGGCATCCCATTTTACTCCTTTAAGGACCAATGCATTTTCGAAAAAGAGGAGGTCGTAAAAGACGATGGAAAACCTTATACCGTTTTTACGCCCTATAGCCGAAAATGGAAAACCTTACTTCGTGCCGAACATTACAAATCCTATAGCGTTGAAGAGGTATTTCATCACTTCTTTAAGACTTCGGTAGTGCCGTTTCCTTCTCTGAAACACTTGGGTTTTGAAAAAACCGACATACAATTTCAAGCCACTCCTGAACTCAAAGAACAATTGCTTAGTGAGTATAAATCAAAAAGAGATTTCCCTGCGCTGAATGCCAGCAGCAGATTAAGTGTGTATTTGCGTTTTGGCACCATCAGCATTCGTGAATTGGTGAGAAAAGCCATTCCGCTTAGTGAAATCTGGCTAAACGAACTCATTTGGCGCGAGTTTTACATGATGATTCTCTGGCATTTTCCGCATGCCGCAAAGGAGGCGTTTAAGCCCGATTATAAAAACATGGTTTGGAGAAACGATGAAAAAGAATTTAAACTTTGGTGCAAAGGCCTCACCGGTTTTCCCATTGTGGATGCAGGCATGCGTGAGCTAAACGCTACAGGATTTATGCACAACCGTGTGCGAATGATTGTGAGTAGTTTTTTGGTGAAAGATTTACTCATTGATTGGCGCTGGGGCGAAGCCTACTTTGCAGCCAAATTGAATGATTTTGATTTAAGCGCAAACAATGGCGGCTGGCAATGGGCAGCAGGCACCGGCTGCGATGCTGCGCCTTATTTCAGGGTGTTTAACCCAACCGAGCAACAAAAAAAGTTCGACCCAGAGTTTAAATACATCAAGCAGTGGGTTCCGGAGTTTGGAACACCAGCTTACCCCCAACCTATAGTTGACCATTCAATGGCCCGACAAAGGGCTTTGTTAACCTACAAATCGGCCTTAAACGAAGTAAGGCAGATGCGCCTGTTCAACAATTAAGAACCCGGTCTTTCTATGAGGGGCAAAAAAAAGGATTGTCCCGTTTGCACGAAACAATCCAATTCAATACAGCAAAAAATTATTTATTTACCAGAACTAATTCATCGATGATGTTTTTGGCTCCGCCAAGCTTATCAACGATAAACAGCAGGTAACGAACATCAAGACAAATGGTGCGGTTCAAATCTGCATCAAAGGCAATTTTATGACTTAGGGCTTCGTAATTTCCATCGAAGGCCAAACCTATTAATTCTCCCTTGGCATTAATTACAGGTGAGCCTGAATTACCGCCGGTGATGTCGTTAGTGGTGATAAAACCTACCACCACATCTCCGGTTTTTTTGTCGGCATATTGCCCGTAATCTTTGTTCTTAATTAACTCAAGCAATTTCGCCGGTGCATCAAACTCATAATCTCCTGGTTTGTATTTTTCCATTATGCCTTTGAGTGTGGTTACTTCACTGTATTTAACTGCATCGCGCGGAGTATAAGATTTAACATTACCATAAGACACCCGCATGGTGAAGTTGGCATCGGGGTAAAGGGTTGTGCCTTTTTTCATCTCAAGAATGCCTTTTTGGTATTTATTGTTCCAGGCAAAAGAGTTGGCGTTGTACTCAGTAAAATGCGATTTGATTTTTGTGTTGTAATTGTCGACAAACACCTGCGCGGTTTTGTAAGCAGGATCATTGCGCAATGTCTCAAGATCAGGTTTATTCACAAAGGCATTAAATGCGGCATCGTTAAGGATTAATGTTTTTGAAAACACATCTTTTGAAAATCGTTTGTAGGTATCATCCAAATCTAATTGGCCATAGGTTTGTTTTATGCCCATGTAAAAGTCAGCCGGAATCTGATTACTGATAATGTCAGTAAAAAACATGCGCAGCATGGTAGCCATAATGTTTTGATCAGAAGGCACATTTTCATCTTTGATGAATTTTTCACGTGACGATTTAAATGCATCAATGGCTTTGGCAACTTCTTGAGCAGCAGTAGTGGCGGTGCTACTGAGGGCTGTTTCTAAAGATTTTAAATTGGCAGCATAGGCCAGCAAAGGAGAACCCAGGATGCCTTCGGTAAAATATACCCGGCTTTTTGCATAAGGTGTCCAGGCATCGTAAACAGATTTCATGTTAGCGAATAAGTTATCGTATTCTGCTTTGCCCTTAGCCCAGTTTTCAAAGGCTTTTTCGTCGGCTTGTTTTTGTTCGTATACTTTATGTTTAAGCAGTTGTTTCGATTCTCCGTCAAAAAACTTCCAGTAGTTTGCAATTCCGGCATAGGAGCTGGCCAATTGAATTTTAACTGCTGGGTCTTTCACCATTTCTGCCAGCATGGCTTTCAGGCGCTCATCGCGCAGGTTAACCAGACTGGGGTTTTCAATGTCTGTTTTTAGTTTTACACCAAAAGAAGTTTCGTAGCGGTTGGTGCCTCCGGGGTACCCGTAAATCATGGCATAATCCCCATCGTTTAAGCCTTTAATAGAAACAGGCAAAAAATGTTTGGGTTGAAAAGGAACGTTTTCTTTTTTGTATTCGGTTGAGGCTTTACCGTCGGCCGACATATAAACGCGGAAAATGGAGAAGTCGCCGGTGTGGCGTGGCCACTCCCAATTGTCGGTATCGCCGCCAAATTTGCCGATACTTTCAGGCGGAGTACCTACTAAACGAACATCCTTGTAGCGCTCGTAAGTGAATTGCAAAAACTGATTGCCTTTGAAAAAGCTACTGATTCTTACTTCATAAGCAGTTCCTTCACTGGCTTTATCCGACATCTCTTTTAAAATGCCGGGGAGTTTTGAAATGTAGTCTGCCGGTTTAATGTCCTTTAATTTGGCATTCACAGCTTCTGTAACATCGTCTATTTTCACAAGAAACTGAACGCTCAATCCGGGACAAACGATTTCTTCAGCTTTGCTTTTTGCCCAAAATCCATCACGAAGGTAATTGTGTTCAACGCTGCTGGCTGCAGCAATGTTGCCATACCCGCAGTGGTGGTTGGTAAATAAAAGCCCTTCTTTACTAACCAATTCAGCCGTACAGCCGCCACCAAAAATCACAATAGCATCTTTAATGCTGCTTTTGTTCATGCTGTACAATTGTTCTTTACTGAGTTTTAATCCGCGTTTTTGCATGTCGGCATAGGTTTTGTCGCCAATCAGGTGTACCAAAAACATGCCTTCGTCGGCCCTGAGAACCAAGGAGCTCAAACTAAGACTTAATAGAAATAGGGGAAGAAATTTTTTCATGTGATTTGAATTAGGGTACAAAAATAAGAGTCTATTTGGTTCTGCTGCTTTTTTTGTGAAGAACGGTGCAAGATCAGTGCCAAAAAGCATCTGAGGATTAGTATGGGGCTTTTTTGATGTTTCCATACACCCTAGACTTAAATCCAGTCAAAATATAGAGTCATTAAGTATTTTTTTCTATTTTCGAGCTAATCTAAATAAAGCCATGAAAATCAGATTTAAAATATCAAGTTTAGTGCTTTTTGTTTTCTTGCTGTGTGCATTTGTTACAAGAGCCGACAAACCAAGAGCCAAAGGATATTATATTGACAAAGCTGGAAACAAAATGGTTGGTACAATAGAGGTTCCTACAAAGCTTTTGAGTAAGAAGGCGGAAACAATGCAATTGAACCAATTTACATTTTTCGACAAGCGTGGAAAAAAGTTGGAGGTGACGGAAAAAGAAGCCAGTGAATTTGGATTTACATATGAGGGAGAGGACATTGTTTTTCGGGTGCTTCCGGAGATAATCCAGAAATCCACATTTGTAAAGGCTAATTTTTATAAGTTGCTTCTTGATGGTTCTTGTTCTGTTTACCAAGTATACATAGGCTATAGCTCGGGGTATTATCAGCAGTATCTACTTTATAAAGACGAAGATCATTATTTCATGACAACAGAGAGTACACCTACCAATGAACTGATTTCAGCATCTGGCCGTCTCAAGAGCACACGGGAATTATTTGAGGATTGCCCTGATTTAGTGGCTAAAATAAAGAACAAGGAATTTAAAAAGGGTGACGACAGGTATTTTCTAATGGCACAATATTACAATACATCCTGTAAGGGTTCCTCAGCACAGGAAAAGGAAGAAAGTGAAAATTAGTCGCGTTTTTTTTATTAGATTGAAGATTACAATAGGCTATTTCAATTTCATGTTTTTAAACTACTTCAAACTAATTTCTTACTGACTTCGGCTCACAGATTGAAATAATAAATAAATTGGAAGGAGACTAATGGCAGCGGGCTATTTTAAAAAGCGTAAATATTTATTGAATTATTTGGAGCCAAATAATCGTAGACTTATTATATTCATTCAACAATGGTTTGTATATAGTGTAGCTTTGATTCCGCAGTGCTCAAGAAGCAAATATGGGCGCAAAACCCGCCTATAAATAAATCAAAAGAAAAACAACCATGATTATAAGAACAATACTAAGAAAAACAACTTTTTTAGTGCTTATTGTGTTTTCCTTCACATGTAAAAAAAAGAACACAAATAGTTGTCCGAATAAAAATCAGGTATGCGAACGTTCCCTTTTCACGCTCTTTAATCGCACAAATGATACGATTTTTTATGGCATAGGAACCAATATATGGGAAGATACACTTTTACCCGGGCAGCAGAGGAGCTCAAATTATGGACCAGTCAAGGTGACCTATAATGATAATTGTGAAATGAAACGAGAGACCATGTCAAGTCATATGCTTAGTTCAAATTGGGGATCATGGGGATTTACCATTGATCATTGTGATAAAAAAGCAGCTTTTGAATATGATGGCATTAACAACATAAACCTATATGATGTAACTGAGTATTGATGGTTATTGGGCATACTAGTATTGAGTATATAAAATTTATTTGGGGTTGCAGAACCATTATTTAGGTAACATCAATTTTTCACAGAACTTTTGGCATTTACTACTATCTTTGCCTCTTTCGGCTCCGTAGTTCAACTGGATAGAATGACAGATTCCGGTTCTGTTGGTTGGAGGTTCGAATCCTCTCGGGGTCACACAAATTTCAAAAAGCCTTTCCAATATTTATGGGAGGGCTTTTATCATTTTATGTATTGTGAATACATAATGTAATAATCTGCTAACTTTAACGTTTATAAGTTCTGTTTATCAATGCCATGAAAAAAAGAGTTATTCTTTTGTTACTTTCAATTGTTAGTTTAGGTTGGTCACAAGTTGGCCCCGGTACCTGGAAAGATCAATTGAGTTTGAATGCTTGTTTTTCAGTGGCCAGATTGGGAACCACCATCTACGCCGCCAACTACACTGGCTTGTATTACCTCGATGAGGTGGAAAGATCGCCCATGGCCTTAAATAAATTTAATGGTCTTTCGGATGTAGGACCAAAACTTCTGAGGGCCAATCCCTATAACAATAAACTTTTGGTCATCTACCAAACCAGCAATATCGATGTCATAGACCTAAACAACACCGTGACAAATTATCCCGACATGAAACTCAAAACCTTTAATGGTAAAAAAACCATTAACGAGGTTACGTTTCAGAAGAATTTCGCCTATCTGGCCTGCGGTTTCGGCATTGTGTTGTTCGATACAGAACGCCTGGAGATTAAAGATACTTACATCATTGGCCCTCAGGGTTCACAACTTGAGGTGTATCAGGTGGCATTAAACGATTCGATGATTTATGCGGCTACCCCTGATGGTTTGTACAAAGCCAATTACCTTAAAACATCACTAAACAACTTTAATAATTGGAAAATGGATACCCTCCAAATTCCGAAGGGGCCCTATTGTGGGGTTAGTTTGGTAGATTCTAAAATAGTTTCGGTGTATTCTCCATTTAAACTGGATAATAATATAAAGGGTAAGGACACGATTTATGTTCTGGAAAACAATGTTTGGTCTAAATTTCAGGCTACTGCCACTTCATCCAACACCATTGTTAGAATGGGCCCGGTTTACAATCAGTATTTCTCAGTTCAGGATTTAAATGGTGTGTTGGTAAAAAGTGTAATCACTGGCGAGTCGCTTAATTACATCACCTCCTTTAACGGAGGCCCTATGGATATTAAAGATTTTTATTTTGGAAAAGATTCTCAAACCAACATATCGTATTGGGTGGCCGATTACATCAACGGCTTGTTTCATACCTACAGTTATTTCCCGTTTTATCCTCAGGATAAAATTATTACAAATGGCATCAATAGAAGTTTTCTAAGCACCGTAGATGTTTTTGAAGGACAGGTGGGCGTTTCCCCTTCGCATCCCCAGGATGCAGGGGGGACAATTTATACTGACCAGGGTTTAAACATCATGCGCAAGCAAGAGTGGACGTATTTATCCCCAAAAGACCTTTCCGGCAACACCATCCTCGACATTACCTTTGTATACTTCGACAGAATAGATAAAAAAAGAGTCTGGGCTTCTTCCTGGTACTCCGGTTTGCTGGAATACCGTAACGATACGCTGATAAAAGTGTACAACAGCTCCAACACCACCATGCCGCAGATATTACCAGGCAACCCGCGCTGTACAGGTTTGGGAATGGACAGCAAAGGCAATCTTTGGTTGGCCAATAGCGACGTGAAGAATTTTTTAAGTGTATTAAAACCAAACGGACAATTTATTAATTACAGCATGGACGCCCCAAAATTTACAAGGCGCATACTGGTTGATCAGAATGATAACGTATGGGCTATACACGAACGCGATGGCGGTATAACTGTTTTTAATACAAACACACTAACGTATAAAGTCCTTACTAAGGCAGTTGGTAACGGCAATCTGGGCAGCAATGCTATTTATTCCATTGCCGAAGACAAATCGGGTAAAATTTGGGTAGGTACCTCAGAAGGGATTCGTGTATTTTATAATCCGTCGGCCGTGTTTAATTCAAGTAATTTTGATGCCCAACCCATAAAAGTTGTGGAAGACGGTATTGTTGAGTTGTTGCTGGGCAACGATGTGGTAACCGCCATAACCGTAGATGGTGCAGATAACAAATGGGTTGGCACCAAATCCGGAGGTGTGTTTTGTTTTAGTCCTGATGGCATTACCCAATTGTATCACTTTACTATTGACAATAGTCCGCTCTATTCTAATTCCGTGCTTGATCTCAATTACGATGAAGTTTCCGGCGATGTATTTATTGCTACTGATTTAGGATTACAAACTTACCGTTCTTCTATTATTGCCGGCTCAGCAGATTATGAGAATGTGTTTGCTTATCCAAATCCTGTTCGGCCGGGCTTTGCCGGAAAAGTTTACATACGGGGTTTGATTGATAATTCGGTTGTAAAAATTGTGGATGAAAGCGGTAACCTGGTTTGGGAAAACAAATCCACGGGTGGACAATTGGAATGGCCGGTGACCATGCTGAACGGACAACGTGTAGTGTCCGGCGTTTATGTGGTATACGCAGCAACCCCCGATGGCGAACAAAGGGTAGTAACCAAAGTATTGGTAATGAATTAATGCGCATTTCAGAAAAAGCCCTGGTGCTGCAAAGTATAAAACACGGCGACAAAAAGTACATCCTGAAACTTTTTTCTCAGCATCACGGTATGCTCACGGCCGCCGTAAATGCCGGCCAATCAAAAACATCAAAAATCAGAACTTCGATGTTATTGCACCTCAATTTTGTAGAGGCTGAACTTATTTTAAAGGAAAATAAGGACATTCATTTGGTTACTGAATTAACTGTCTACAAAGCACATTCCGACATTCATCAGCACATGGCTAAACTCAGCCTTGCACAATTCATGCATGAAGTGATGCTCAAAACGCTGAAAGACCAACACGGCCATGTTGAACTTTTTAAATTTATTGAAGGGTGTTTTGATTTTTTGAACGATGCAAAGGAGGGATATTCTAACCTGCACCTGTATTTTTTGTTGGAGCTAAGCAAACACCTGGGCTTTGAGCCACAGAACAATTTTACTGAAACAGATGTGTTTTTTGATGTAAGGGAAGGGCGTTTTAACGAAATCGCCATGGTTTGGCCTTTTGGTTTAAGTAAAGAAGAGTCGGCTTTATTTTCTGAAGTACTCAAATGTGATTTTTTCGTTGTCCGATTTTCAAGGGACGAAAAGCACCTGCTGCTGGATGTGTTTTTAAATTATTTTGCGTTTCACATTCCGGGTTTTGGAATTTTAAAAAGTCCCGAAGTGTTAAAAGAAGTATTTAACGATTAATAATCCTTATACGAATTCCAGATGCTGCTTTTTATGGCAATAAAGATGTAGGGATTTTGCAGCTTGTAGTTGTTGTTGTTTTCTTCTGCTCTCTGTATCCAGGCGGTTTCCAGTCGCAAATTAAGTTCGGGAATAAGAAACCAGGTAAACCGCAGTTCGCTTTGCATCATCTGGGTGCGAACGCCTTGTGTGGTATAATGCCCGTAATCAAAGGGTCGGGTGTTATAGCTTAAAAAAATATTCTGTCCAACGTTAGAAGTGGGCGACAAAGAATCTTTCCCGATTAACACCAGCATACCCTGTGCACTCAACTCCCATTTGTTCTTACGATAACTTACAATAGAAAGAAGTTCCTTTAAATTGGCGCCCATGGGATGGGCCAGGGCTTGACCGTAATGGGAGTAGTTTTGTTCCACAACACCGTGAGTATAAGTGTAGGGTCGGATTTGGTTGTATTCGAAACGCCATTTAAGGCCTTTCACTCTAAAAGCGTTCACGTAATTGAAACCGGCCTGCCAGGCTTGTTTGTTGGCCCACCAACCGTTGCCGGCTTTTACTTCCTTAAAATAAAATTCATCCAGACCCAATTGACCGTAAAACTTTATGGTTTTCCACAGCGTAAAATTCAGGTTAAAACCAATAAAGGAATTGTCGGGCGAGCCAACAGCATATTCCTGGGGCCGGAGAAAAATCACCGGATTCAGGTAATTGATATCAAAGGTTCTCACCCCGCTGGTGTCGCTTCCTCTCCACACCACGTTTTCAAAAAAACCAATCTGAAGTTCTTTCATGATATTGTAGCTGAGGTAATGAAAGGTGCCGTATTTGTTTTTGAAATTGTTTTTTACGCCGTTCGCGCTCGTTACATCCAGCATCCAGGTGTACCACACGTTGTATTGAATGCGCCAGAAATTGGTATTGATGCCCAGGTAGGGCGTGGCCGGACCAAAATCGCTGTACAATACAGATCGATAACCATCGCCGATAAAATGTTTGTCGCGCCCGATTTGAAAATTAAACATCTTTGAATTTTTTGGGCTGAAAGAAATATAGCCCTGGTAATCCACAAAATTGTACCCGCGTGTGCCATCTTTGTAGGCTTGTCCAAACTCAGGAATCAGGTTTTGCTTAGCAATGGTGGTGTCGAGAAAGAAGGGGTAATTGTTATTTCCGGCAAGCAGGGTGAGGGCAAAGGTAAAATTGTGATTGATGTTGTATTTGGTGTGAATGCCAGCCATCACACTGCGCATGAGTTGGTTTTCAAGCGCATCAAAACCCACTTCTGCATCCAGTAAAGGATGAAATTGCAGGCTGTGACGGGTTTTGCTGATGGAGGATGTGTTTAAGGAACGCTGAAGGAATGTATTTTGAAACCCGTAAGATTTGAAAGGCAGGAGGCTGTCTTTGGCTTCAAGAAAAGTGCTGCTTAAATACGGGCGAAAGGAAGAGTGAAATTCGGTTGAGGGTTGAGTGGTGTTCCAAAACTCAAATGCCGTTTGTACATCGCGCTGCAGAAAGGCGTTTTTGGACATGGCTTCTTTTTGAGAGTAGGCCATTGAGCTGTACACAAACAAAACAAGGAGAAGCCGAAAACGCATAAGCAAGTAAATTTAAGGAAATTCGTTTTGCCGCGTTAATATTGCAGATTGTATGAAAGTTTATGGACGAGATTTTGCGTTAGGGATTGTAGCGGAAAGCCCGCAGCGTAAGCCGAAGCTTTAGCGAAGGCGAAGCGAGGACTTGAAGCGAAAAGCCCGACCCCTGAAGCGAGGCACCCGTGTTTGCTCAATGTGCCTCTGCTTCTGGGGTAACGCCCAAAAAAGAAATAAAAAAAACCCGTCTCTGAAGAGAAACGGATTTTAGAGTAAATGAATTTAAAAACTAGGCCTTCATTTCGCTCAGCACCTTGTTCATGCTGCGCACGGCCTCGGCACTTTTGTTGAAGGCAGCTTGTTCATCGGCATTGAGTTTGTAATCCACAATGGATTCCCAACCGTTTTTACCAATGATTACGGGCACACCCAAACAGATGTCTTTTTGTCCGTATTCCCCATCCAGATACACAGAGCAAGGGAAAAGTTTTTTCTGATCGTTGATGATGCTGCTGACCAAAGCGGCTACGGCTGCTCCGGGGGCGTACCAGGCGCTGGTGCCCAACATGCCGGTTAAGGTGGCGCCACCTACCATGGTATCGGCAGCTACTTTTTTCAAAGACTCCTCATTTAAAAATTGAGAAACCGGAACACCGGTGTAAGAAGCCAAACGCGTTAAAGGAATCATGGTGGTATCGCCGTGACCGCCAATTACCACCCCGCTGATGTCGCTGGCTGGGGCGTTGAGGGCCATGGACAAATAACATTTAAAGCGGGCACTGTCCAAAATACCACCCATACCAATGATGCGGTTTTTAGGCAATTTGCTTTCCTTGAGGGCCAGATAGGTCATGGTGTCCATAGGATTGCTTACAATAATAATCACCGCGTTGGGGGAGTGTTTTAACACGTTTTCGGTAACGGTTTTAACAATGCCGGCGTTGATGCCAATGAGTTCTTCGCGGGTCATGCCCGGTTTACGGGGAATGCCGCTGGTGATCACCACCACGCTGCTGTTGGCGGTTTTGCTGTAATCGTTGGTGCTGCCTGTGATACGGGTATTAAAGCCGTTTAAGGTGGCGGTTTGCATCAGGTCGAGGGCCTTGCCTTCGGCGAAATTTTCTTTGATATCTAAAATCACCACTTCGCTGGCAATGCGGTTCAGGGCGCAAATTTAATGGATTTGAGGTAATTATAACCTAAGACAGTAATAAATAATCAAGGCTTAAGTGTAATTTCAATGATTTGTATGCAGGCATGGATTTACACGCGAGAGGGTAGTCATAATTCCAGCTTTATATCAAAAACTCCGTTTGTAATCTTGTACTCTACGCTATCTTTAAAGAAATTGAATCGAAAAGTTCCAGAAATAATATTATTTATGGTATCAAATTTTGAAAATTTAATTTCTGAGTTTAAGGTATCGGAAATCAAAAATTCACCTCCTTTTCCATCATAATAAATTGTAGAAAGCCCAAATCCATTGCGGCTAAGTTTAAATGTCCCAACAGAGCCAATATTTCTTGCAAATAGTTCAATTTTTTGAAACGGCTGTGCATCCAGTTTTTTTGCACCTAAATAAAAGTTCTTATCAGTTGTATTAACTTGATAAGAAAATCTGTTATCGGTTAACAAATTTGTACCTCTTTCAGCAACCCAAATTTTACCATTTATTAAACAGCCAAAAGTATTCTTGCCTTCTTGAGTTTCAAAGGGCAGTGTCTGTTCAGAAGAGTGAAGGGAACTATTTCCGTTCGAATTCTTTTTTTTACAATGCGTAAAATTTAGGATGAACACGCATGTCAAGATAATAAGTGATGGACTGTATTTTCTGCAAAATCGCAACATTCTATTTTGATGAAACGGGTAATGTAAAATGGTATTTTTCGGTGAGTTTAATTTTACTTGAGGGCTTCCAACACACTAGAGCAAGTTTTCTAACCGTACAACCAAAGTAAGATTTTGTTTTCGTTTAAAAAAAGCATTGCTTTTTTCTCTTGATATAGAAGCGCAGAACTATCTCAAGAAGTTAAGTGTATCAAAAGTCCTAAAAGAAGTGTCGGTATAGTCGGCTAGGATTACTTGTAAAACTTTGATTTTGCGCGCACAAACATTTGGAAAAGTTTTTGTCTGGCTGCCCACAAATGGCTCAGTTTAACCTTGCATTATAAGTGCATTAACCCGAATGTACAAACCGAAAAGATTTCAAGAACTTAATCTAACTGTCTAATTATCAGGCTTTAATCAGGCAATAAACGGTTTTATATCAGCATATAAACTTAAAATAGGCTTGTTTATATCAGGTTATAGACTTAAATTTGAATAATATTTATCAGGTTATAGGCTTATGAGAAATTTAAAACAAAAGCTCTTAATAGAGCAAATGGACAAGAAAATAAAAGCCTTTCGCTCATTAGAAAGAGCTGTGGTTCCTAAAAAAGGTTGGGTTAATTCGCTGCGAATAACTTTAAAAATGTCTTTACGTCAATTAGCCCAACGACTGAAAATAAGTCCACAAAGTGTAAGCGAATTGGAAAAGCGGGAAGCTAATGGTACTATTACTTTGAAGACCTTGAGGGATGCTGCTAACGCCATGGATATGACATTGGTTTATGGATTTGTACCAAAGGGAGAAAGCCTGGAAAGGATGATAGAAATAAAAGCGAGAAAGTTGGCTGTTGAAATTGTTTCAAGAACATCCAATTCCATGCGCCTGGAGGACCAGGAGAATTCTAAAATAAGAATCGAGAAAGCCATCAAAAGTAAGACACAAGAAATAATGGATGCCATGCCGAAATACTTATGGGATTAGCGTTTAAATATAAAGATGGGCAAACTCCATTAAGTGAACAGGAAATGGAAGGGTTACTTATTGACACAATCACAACACATGGAGAGTTAGATGAGTTTGAACAGTTGAACATAGAAAAGGCTATTGAATGGACATTGAAAAGGAAGTTTAAACCCGAGTATATTCTATCAGAAGAATTTGTAAGAGAACTTCATAAGCGAATGTTTGATGATGTTTGGGCCTGGGCAGGTGACTTTCGAACGTCAGAAAAGAATATGGGAATCAAATACCATCGCATAGCTTCAACATTAAAACAATTGAATGACGATTGTCTGTTTTGGATTAATCATAAGACGTATAGTGAAGATGAAATTGCAATCAGGTATAAGCATAGAATTGTAACCATACATTGTTTCGCAAATGGAAATGGGAGACACGCCAGGTTAATGGCTGATGTTATTCATAAACAGATTTTCAATTTGGAGTACTTCAATTGGGGAAGTCATGCTAATCTCGTAAAAGATGGCGAACAAAGAACAAGATACATAAAAGCCATCCGGGAAGCGGATAAAGAAAACATTCAACCATTAATTAATTTTGCAAAAAGCTAGTTTACTTTAATTGTCTATAAAGCCTAATGAGATGGCAACTTTGAGAAGACAAAAAAGTGTGTCAGTAAAAAGTACTTAGAAAAAAAAGTTTATTGAGCCTGGATTTTCTGAGCCAAATTCAACAACTTGGCCTCATGAAAATAATCACACATAAGTTGTATGCCGGTGGGTAAACCGTTAGACGCCTTGCCCGAAGGCACCGAAATGGCAGGTACGCCGGCAATGTTGGCCTGCACTGTAAAAATATCTTCGAGGTACATCTTAATGGGGTCCGCACTGTTTTTACCGAACTCAAAAGCGGTGCCCGGTGTGGAAGGGGTCACCACACAATCAAAATCCTTAAACAAAGCCAGAGTTTTTTCCTGAACCACCCTGCGCACTTTTTGTCCCTTGCTGTAATAGGCATCGTAGTAACCGGCACTGAGTACAAAAGTGCCCAGCATGATTCTCCGTTTTACTTCGGCACCAAAGCCTTCGCTGCGCGATTTTTTGTAAGTACTTTCCAGATCGCTGCCTTTTTCGCTGCGGTGCCCGTAGTGTATACCCGAAAAACGGGAAAGGTTAGAAGAAGCTTCGGCCGTGGTGAGCACGTAATAGGTGGGCACCAGATATTCCAGGTAAGGGAAGGAAATCATCTCTACCTGGTGACCGGCTTTTTTAAAGTTCTCCAACTGCTTCAGCACGTTTTGTTTTACGTCAGGGTCTAACCCTTCAGCCTCAATGCATTCTTTAATGCAGGCAATCTTGTATTTTGTATCGTCCTTCAAAAAGCTGGAGTAAGCCGGCACAGTTTCAGAAGAAGAGGTATTATCGTGGGCATCTTTTCCGCTAATGACTTCCAAAACAAGCGCCGCGTCTTCCACGCTATGCGTAATGGGACCAATTTGATCGAAAGAAGAAGCGTAAGCAATTAATCCGTAACGCGACACTCTTCCGTAAGTTGGTTTTAGTCCAACGGTTCCGGTAAAAGAGGCCGGTTGACGAATAGAACCTCCTGTATCGGAGCCCAAAGAAACATGGCACAAAGTCGCGGCCACCGCTGCAGCGGCACCACCGGAAGAACCTCCGGGCACACGTTTTTCGTCCAATGGATTCAGCACCGGGCCATAGGCCGAATTTTCGTTGCTGCTGCCCATGGCAAATTCATCGCAGTTTAATCGCCCGATGATGATGGCGTCTTCTGCCAACAAACGTTCCACCACAGTAGCCGAGTAAAGGGATTCAAAGCCTTCCAGAATTTTTGAAGAGGCACTCACTTTGTGCCCTTTGTAACAAATGTTGTCTTTTAAACCAACTATTACTCCGGCAAGTTTTCCGGCTTTGTTCTTTTTGAGTTTTTCGTCAACAGCTTTGGCTTGCTGAAGGGCCGATTCGGCGAACACTTCTAAAAACGCGTTGAGGTGTTTTTTGTTGGCGATGCTGTTCAGGCTCTCCTTTACCAGGGTTTCTGCACTGATGTGTCCCGAACGAAGGTCGGATTGCAAGGTGGCTATGGACTTGAAAGAATACGTACTCATAAGAGATATAAAACACGTAAAGCGTTATCCGCAGAAGAATAACGCTTTAACTGTGGTTGAGAAACACTATTTAATTTCTTTATCGCCGCCTTCGGTTTGCCCTTTGCTGGCGTCTTTAAACTCTTTCATACCCCGCCCTAAACCCCGCATCAATTCCGGAATTTTTTTACCGCCGAACATTAAGAGAATAATTACGAGAATAATGATGATTTCGGGGGCACCAAGTCCGCCTAAAATCCCTAAAATAAATGCTGAAACCATTGTTTTTATTTAAGATACAAATGTAAACAATAAAAGCAGTAAACAAAGGGCTAAATTACTTGTTTAAAGGAGGGGAAATAACGCTACCGAGAATTTTGAAGTACGAACGTTAAATCTACAACCAGAGGCATAACGCTTTAGTATTAAGACTATATTTATGGGTTCAAGAAAAAATATGACAACACAATCAACTGTCTTTTTCCGGTTTCTTCCGGCTTTATTAATTCTGCTTTCAGGGTTTCAATTGAAATCCCAAAAGTGGGTAAGCATGATGCAAGATACTTCTGCCAATTTTTACGATATTGTTAAAGAGTTTGATGCGTACTGGAAGGACCGTCCTTATGAGCGCGGCCATGGCTACAACGCTTTTCGTCGCTGGCAATGGTTTGTTGAGCCACGGGTTTATCCGAGCGGCAACATGAAAACCGCCTCCAGGGCTTATGCTCTTGAACAGTTCCGTGCTTTTCAGGAAGAACAGGCGGCAGCAAGAACCATTTCAAACAACAACCCTTCGGTGGTGAGCGCCACCGTATCCAACTGGTTGCCATTAGGCCCATTTGGCAATGCTATTAATGCATCTTCAGGCGGGGAAGCCGGCCGTATTCAATGTATCGCCATTAAGCCCGGCGACCCGAATACCCTATACATAGGTTCTGCAGCGGGTGGTTTATGGTTTACAAAAGATGGTGGCTTGAGTTACACCACTACTACCGACCAGTTTGCTTCCTGTGGTGTATCCGATATTGCCATTGATCCGCAAAACCACAACAACATTTACATTTCAACCGGCGATAAAGACGCCGGCGACACCCATTCAACAGGAATTTTGCGTTCAACCGACGGTGGTTTAACCTGGACACAAACCGGTTTGTTATGGCAAACGTCTCAACAGAGGAGAATTTACAGGGTGCTGATAAATCCGCTTAATCCCAATACCTTGATAGCCGCTACCTCAGTTGGGGTTTACCGCACAACCAATGCGGGCGCAACA
>JALOMJ010000122.1 GCA_025455485.1 Bacteroidia bacterium
TAAAGCTAATGAACATTCACTGATGAATTCGCATCCACTTCATCCTTCGCATTTGCGCATTGCGGACTATACGTATACTTTACCCGATGAAAAAATTGCTAAATTTCCTTTGAAAGAAAGGGATAGCTCAAAATTATTGGTGTACCGAAAGGGTAATTTGGTGCAAGATACCTTCAGAAACATTTCAAACTTTATTCCTCAGCAGAGCATTTTGGTGTTTAATTCAAGTAAGGTCATTAAAGCGAGATTACATTTTGTTTCGGGCACAAAAAAAAACATAGAATTGTTTTGTTTGGAACCTTCTGATGCAATTGACCCCTTTGAAGCATTGCAGGGCAGATCTCCGCAGCGGTGGAATTGTTTGGTGGGAAATTTAAAAGCATGGAAAGAGGAAAAATTATCACGCATAAAAGACGGTCTTGAAATAAAAGCACACGTGATAGAAAAATTTCCAAGCCATGTGTTGGTTGAATTTATTTGGAATGATGTTTCAAAAGTTTTTTCTGATGTGTTGAATAGCTTTGGGGAAGTGCCTATTCCGCCTTATTTAAACCGCAGTTCCGAGTCGAGTGATACCAGCAATTACCAAACCGTTTATGCTAATCGGGAGGGTTCGGTGGCAGCGCCAACAGCCGGACTGCATTTTACTGAAATTGTTTTGGAGGAATTAAAGCGTAAAGGAGTATCAATACACCATCTGCACCTACACGTGGGGGCGGGTACCTTTAAGCCCGTTAAAAGCGAAACGCTGGAAGGTCACAACATGCATACGGAATGGATTGAGGCCGATGAACGCTTTATACAATCCCTTGCCCAGCGGGGCAACAAGCCAATTATTGGCGTAGGCACAACTTCTTTAAGAACGCTGGAAAGTTTGTATTGGATGGGTGTAAAGGCGCTTGATCAGCCGAATAGTGGGTTGGAAGAACTTGAAATTAAACAGTGGGAGGTTTATGCCATGCAAGATAAAAAAATTAGTCTAAACGAGAGTTTTTCGGCTTTGCTGCGATGGATGAAAAACAAACGCCTAGAACGCATTATTTGTAAAACCGGCATTTTAATTGCGCCTCCTTATCAAATTAGAACGGTAACTGCACTGTTAACCAATTTTCATCAGCCACAAAGTACACTTTTATTATTGGTAAGCGCGTTAATGGGGGAGGATTGGAAAAAGGCCTATGCTTACGCACTTAATCATGACTTCAGATTTTTAAGTTATGGGGATGCGATGTTGATTTGTTTGTAAGTTATGATATGAAGGAATTTTTACTATATTTGTTTTAAACCTTATTTAATATGAAACAGATATTTACTTCACTTTTATTTTTTGCAGGAATGCAAATCAGCACCGCGCAACTCACGCAGGCCAATCACGCTTTAGCAATTGGCGATTCTTACAGCACTTACCAATGCGGAGACACGTTAACCATCAGCCTTGTGGGATCTGGTGCCGGTGTAAACTGGGACTATTCCTCTGTGCCTACACGAAGCAGCATTGTTAAAAATTATACGGTCTCTGCACCTTCAAATCCAAATTTTCCATCTGCAAATGTTCTGTCTAGTTCAGGATCCTCCAATAATTCTTATTACAACTCCAGTGCATCAAATCTGCTCTACAATGGCGGAAACGTGAATGCAGGCGCAGTTTCCGGCGAATTTTTCTATAACTCACCTGCCGTTATCGCAGCTTATCCCATGAGCCTCAATAGCAACACTACGTCAAGTATTTCCGGTTCCTTGAACATGACGGTGCCCCTGACGCTTTCCGGTACTTTTACTGGGAGTGCTTTTGTTGTTCTGGATGCAACCGGCACTTTAACTTTGCCTGGTCCCGCTACATTTAACAACGTTATGCGTGTGATTACCTCACAAACTATTGATTTTGTAACTTCAATTGCTTCCGGAACAGTTTACCAGGTTAATTATGACTATTTCGATAGTGGGGTTAAAGGACCTTTGTTTAGCATTTCAACCACAACGGCTGTTACACCGTTGGGCACCTTCCCGCAAACAGTAATTACCCGACAAGCAATAGAAACTATTACTGTGTCTTTACCTGAAAACCTGCTACATGACAATGCTATTTCTATTTTCCCAAATCCTGTAAATGAAAGCCTGAATGCAACTATCAAAGCTTCTGAAGATTTGAGTTTGAGCATCCATAATTTGCAGGGCCAATTAGTCTCTGAAGAATTTTTGAAAGCCGGAAATAATACAATACATACTGAAAACCTTGTGAAAGGTTTATATTTTTATTCGGTTTTGGATTCCGGAGGCAGAGTTCTGAAACGCGACAAATTACTGAAAGAGTAAAGATTTTAAGCCGTCATAACGACGGCTTTTTTTATTTTTGCACAATGAACATAGAAGAAACCATCAACAGCGAAATTAAAACAGCCATGTTGGCGAAAAATTCGGCACGGCTTGAGGCCCTCAGGGCCATTAAATCAGTGATCTTGCTTTTAAAAACATCGCCGGAAGAAGGTTTAACGGAAGATTCAATAAACAAAGCCCTGCAAAAGGAGGTAAAAAAACGCAAGGAATCGGCGGACATTTATAAAACCCAAAACCGCAGTGATTTGCAAGAGGTTGAACTTTCGCAGGCTGCCGTTATGGAAGAGTTTTTGCCCAAACAACTTTCGGAAGACGACATTAAAGCTGAACTCAGCAAAATTATTGCCTCTGTTGGTGCATCTGGTCCTTCTGATTTAGGAAAAGTAATGGGAGCCGCTTCGAAAGCCTTTGCCGGAAGGGCCGACAACAAAGTGGTATCGGCTCTGGTAAAACAACTGCTGGGTTAATATCTAGTAGAGTTTAAAGTTGATAGGTAAAACAAAGTAACACTTTACGGCTTGTCCCTTAATTTTTGCAGGCGATTTAAATTTTGGAATGCCGGCAACCACGCGTAAGGCCTCTTCTTCCAAACCGTAACCCAGTTTATTCATGGCCACAGGAAACTGCACCCGGCCCTGTTCATCCACTATAAATTTTACGTGCACCTTGCCTTGTTTTGTATGGTCAATGGCTTCCTCGGGATAACGAAGGCGCGAGGCAATCCAGCGGTTGAGCGCAGCCATGCCCCCTTCAAATTCGGGGTACTCATCGGCAATTAGTGCAATTGCAGTGTCGCTTTTTGTTCCGGTTCCCGTTGTTTCTGAATGTCCACTCCCTTTTTTTTCCTGCTGCCCTTCTTTCAACAAAGCTTCCAGGTCATTTTTCAGTTCAGTCTTCTGTGTAAGCGACTGGGTCGTGTCTTTATTAAAAATCAATGAATCGCGGATGATAAGCGCAGCCTGCCCCGGTTTGTTTTTTGGGTTGGATGCTGAGGATTCCGTTTTTTGTTCAGGATTTTTTGGTCTTAGGTCAACAGGAGTGGTGTGAACCGGGTTTTGTTCGGAGATAATTAAAGGGGTTTTGATTTCAAAGGCCTTTTTTGAAAACGCAAAACAACACAAGGCTATGGCAAGTGCTAATGTCAAGCAGGTGAAAAGCGATTTCAGGAGTGTGGAAGAATAGGCTGTACGGAGCAGATAAGCGCCGTAATTTTTGTTGCGGTGTTCGAAGATGATGTCATCCATGCTTTGTTGATGGTTCATGTTAGCCTCCTTTTTTTAATTCTGTTATGAATACCTTGAACAAATCGTTCAATTGATACTAAAGGTAATTCGGCCTTTAGGCTTATGTTAGCGAATCAATAGAAGCGGCCGGATTTGTTTGTTAAGAGGCAGTTTTTGCTTTACAGGCGCAGCTGTATGTTTTAGCCTGAGGTGTAAAAAGGACTTGTCTGTAATTTTATTTAAGTTGTATATTTACGATTGGTCTATGGAAAATGTAATTGATGCCATAAGTAAGGAAGCTTTAATGCAGGAGCTAAACGCTGAGCGTTATGTGCGTAAAACCAACAATGGTAATAATGAGATTTACATTATTACCGCGCACAATTCGCCACAGGTGATGCGGGAGATTGGGCGTTTAAGGGAGTTGACCTTCAGGCATGCCGGTGGTGGAACCGGAAAAGCCATCGATTTGGATGAATTTGATACCAGCTCCCATCCCTATCAGCAGCTTTTGGTTTGGAACCCTGAGGACAAAGAAATTGTTGGGGCTTACCGTTATATCCTATGCCGCGACGCGGAGTTTGTGAACGGAGAGGTAAAATTAGCCACTACAGAACTGTTTCACTTCAGCAAAAAATTCTATGAGGAATATCTTCCTTATACTATTGAATTGGGGCGCTCTTTTATTCAACCCATGTATCAGCCTGCCGAGGGCAAACGCAAAGGCTTGTTTAGTTTGGATAACCTTTGGGATGGTTTGGGAGCATTGGTAGTGGATAATCCCTCGCAAAAACATTTTTACGGGAAAGTCACCATGTACACCGATTACAATGTGGAAGCCCGGGACCTGATTTTAAGCTTTATGAAACATTATTTTCCCGACCCCGATAAGTTGGTAACGCCCATTCATCCTGTAAAAACAGAAACGGATACGACGGAATTTGTAAACGAATTGAAACAACTGGATTACAAAGAAGGGCATACCCATTTGAACAAAAAAGTAAGGGCCTTGGGCGAGAACATCCCGCCTTTGGTAAATGCTTATATGAATTTAAGTTCCACCATGAAATCCTTTGGTACAGCCATCAATCCCGGTTTCGGTGGAGTGGAAGAGACCGGCATTTTGGTGACCATGGCCGACATTTATGAAAGTAAAAAAGAACGCCATCTGAATTCGTATCTGATGGAAAAGGGAGGACTCAACCGCTAATGTTAATACGATCTGCCACATTTAAAAAGAGTGCTGCTTCTATACGCGATTGCCCTAAGCCAAGTTTGCCCGAGTTTGCCTTCATAGGTAGAAGTAACGTGGGGAAGTCGTCGTTGATCAATTACCTCTGCAACAACAACAAACTGGCGAAAACTTCGGCCACCCCCGGAAAAACACAATTGATTAATCATTTTGTGATTAACGAAAACTGGTACCTGGTGGATTTGCCCGGTTATGGCTTTGCAAAAACGGGTAAGGAGAAAAAAGCAAAGTTTGAAACCATGATTTACGATTATTGCAAGAAAAGAGAAACCTTGCAGTGTCTGTTTGTGCTTATCGACAGCCGTTTGCCCTTGCAAAAAATCGATATGGAGTTTATGCTTTGGTGCGCTGAGAACGAAACACCCTTTGCGATTATCTATACCAAGACTGATAAAAATTCAAAATCCGAATTAGAACGAAACATTAAAGCCATTGAAAAGGACTTGCTTCGAAATTGGGAAGAACTTCCAAATGCTTTTGTCACCTCCGCTTCCGCCGCTAAAGGCAAGGAAGACTTGCTTGAGTTTATTGATTACCAAATGAAATCACAGCGTCAAACGTCTGCTGAAGAATAAACAAAGTGTATGGCCAGCGACTGGGAACTGCTTCAGAAAAAATTAAAATCCCGTTTCGATTCCGAAATGGATGTGGATGCCATTCTGTTTATGATTGGACTTCAGGAACTCGGCAAACCGTTTCAGCGTTATAAAAAGGACCAAAAACTCGAAATTATGCACGTGGCCATTTGCACTTTGATGGAACCATTTGGGTTTTATGAATACCTTGGAAGAGATGAGGAAGGCTGGCCACATTGGAAACTTAAGGAGAGCCTGCCTTTTTTAGATGCCAAACAACAAAACAATCTAATGGTAGGCGCCATTGTGGATTATTTCAAGAAAGAGGATTTTATCTAAGCCTCAGCCCCGTTTTTTCAATTTTTTTTCATTCTTCCACTCGCATATAAGCTTGGGGGAATACTTGTTAATATCCCTGAGGGCAAAATCCGAAAATTTGGCCCTGAATTTCCAGTCCTTACTTTCTTCTTAGGCCCTGTAAACAATGGCTTTCAGCCATTGCCGAAGCATTATTTCATACACTATTTTTTCTTATGAACAGTGTTTATAAGCCCTGATTTTTCAACAATTGTGGTAAAAAATGGAGATAAGTGGTAAAAAGTGGTAAAAAACTCTCTATTTTTGCCAACAAGCAGTAAAATCAAGCATGGCCAGCCTAATAGGGGAATACGATTGTAAAGTGGACGCAAAAGGGCGCTTTATGTTTCCTATTGACCTTCGCAAACAGTTGGAGGCCGTTTTTGAAAAGGGGTTTGTGATTAACCGCAACCTCCACCAAAAGTGTTTGGTGCTGTACCCCATGAACGAATGGGAAAAGCTGAACAAAAAACTCAGCAAGCTCAATCGCCTCATAAAAGCCAACGATGTGTTTGTGAGAAGATTTACCGGAGGAGCAACCGATGTTCAGGCCGATCAGTCGGGGCGACTCTTATTACCCAAAGCTTTGGGTGATTACGCCGATATCAAAGCCGATCTGAAAGTGTTAGGCAGCAATAACGTGATAGAGTTGTGGGATAAAAAATTATACGAAGACTTCCTGAACCAGGATGTGGACATTGAACAACTGGCCCAGGACGTTCTTTTACAAGCCTGTATTGATTACCTCAACATTCAACCCAACGGGGTGTATGTGGATCTCACCTTTGGCGGTGGAGGGCACTCATCACACATCCTCAAGTCCTTAGGCGAAAAAGGAAAACTCTTTGCCTTTGACCAGGACGAAGATGCACAGAAAAATGCCTTAAAAGATCCCAGGTTCACGCTCATACCGCACAATTTCAGGTATCTGAAAAATTACCTCAGGGTGTACGGCATTACTAAGGTGAATGGCATACTGGGCGATTTAGGTGTGTCTTCTCATCAGTTTGATGATGCAGATCGCGGTTTTTCGCTTCGTTTTGATGCAGAACTCGACATGCGCATGAACAAAAAAAGTGAACTCAGTGCCAAAACAGTTTTGAATGCTTACACTGAGGAACAACTGAGCAAACTTTTCAGAGAGTACGCCGACCTGAACCAAGCTTACAAATTGTCCAAACTCATTGTTAAAGCCAGAGCCGAAAAGGAGATTGTGACTACTTCAGATTTGAAAACCGCTATTGCACCCTGTATACCACGCTTTGAGGAGAACAAATACCTGGCAAGGGTTTTTCAGGCCTTAAGAATGGAAGTGAACCAGGAAGTGGAGGCCTTGAAAGAATGTTTAACACAGTGTGTGGACGTACTTGACACAAATGGACGTTTAGTCATCATCTCTTACCACAGTATCGAGGACCGACTGAGTAAAAACATTATGCGAAGCGGAAATGTAGAGGGAGTGGAACACAAAGACCTGATTTATGGCAGGGGAACAAAGGTCTTTAAACTACTCACTTCAAAACCGGTGGTACCCGGTGAGGAGGAAATCAAAATCAATACACGCGCAAGAAGTGCAAAATTAAGAGCAGCAGAAAAAATTTAAAATAGAAACAAAACAAACTACTAGTCACCGGAAATTTGGCGAATA
>JALOMJ010000123.1 GCA_025455485.1 Bacteroidia bacterium
TTTGTGGTGCCCATTGAAAACATTGGGCAAACAACCTTCAGCGACAGTTTATTAATTACCTATTGGTTAGAAGACGATAAGCTTAACCAAATTGCCTTGTCGAAAAAAATGAAATCACCGGGATTTGCACCGGGTACTGTGCTCCTTGATACGTTAAAACTGAACAGCACCAACATCAGCGGCGACAATGCGCTTTGGATATACGCCAACCCTATGGGACAAGTTGGTTATCAGGCAGAGCAACATCAATTTAATAACATTGGTCGTTTTGCCTTTAAAGTAAACACCGATATCACAAATCCTTTATTGGATGTGACCTTTGATGGCAGACGAATCATGAACAAAGATTTGGTATCGGCCAAACCACATATTGTTATCAGCGTAAAGGACGAAAATAAATTTCTGGCCCTCAATGATACGTCTGCGTTTGAGATTTACATTCAGCAACCCGGGCAAAATACAGCCCGGCGCCTGGCCTTTGGCAATGAATTGGTATTCAGCCCCGGTACCCTGCCAAAAAACTCCTGCAGCATTGCTTATACGCCGGTGTTTATCTTGGATGGCACTTATACCTTAACGGCACAAGCCAAAGACAGAAGCAACAATTTATCGGCCAAAAGCAGTTATAAAATTTCGTTTGACATACAGCAAAAGCCCGGCATCACACAAGTGCTCAATTACCCCAACCCGTTCAGCAGCAGCACACGGTTTGTGTTTACCCTAACGGGCAGTGAAGTGCCGGAAGTGTTTACCATTCAAATCATGACCATTAGTGGAAAGTTGGTGAGAGAAATTACAAGAGATGAGTTGGGCGACCTGCACATTGGACGAAACATCACCTCCTTTACCTGGGATGGAAGAGACACCTACGGCGACAAGCTAGGCAATGGAGTATACCTCTATAGAATTATGACACAATTAAACGGTGAAAAGATGGAACTGAATAGTTCAGCGGCCGACCAGTATTTCAAAAAGGAGTTTGGGAAAATGGTGATTATGCGGTAATACAAAAAAGAAAAACCCCCGCTTTCACGGAGGTTTCTTTGAGATAAAATTTTAAAAAATTATTTGTTCACCTTAATCAATTCGATTTCAAAAATCAAAGTACTATTGGGAGGAATGGCTCCCGGGTACCCTTGTTCTCCATAACCCAAAGCCGGTGGGATAATAAATTTGTATTTGGCTCCTTCTTTCATTAATTGAACGCCTTCAGTCCAGCCTTTGATTACCTGGTTTAAACCAAAGGTAGCCGGTTGACCGCGCTGAACGCTGCTATCAAACACCTTACCATCAAGAAAGGACCCGGTATAATGAACCGTTACGTTAGCGTTAGGGGAATCAGGAGAACTACCTGTTCCTTCCTTCTCAACAACATAACGAAGGCCGCTGGCTGTTGTTACCGCACCGGCAAACAATTTGTCAAGCGCCTCTTTTTGCTCTTTTTCTTTGGCTGCTTGTTTTGCCGCCACATTGGCTTTTTCGTTTTCAAATACTTTTGCAGCATCAAATGCCTCGGCCTCCTTGCCTTTACGAAGTATGCTGAGTTTTACCAAGGTATCGTTACCAACAATGGCATCCACCACGTTTTGCCCGGTAATGACATGGCCAAATACGGTATGTTTTCCGTCCAGCCAAGGCGTGGCCACATGGGTAATAAAAAATTGGGAACCGTTGGTTCCGGGGCCGGCATTGGCCATGCTAAGAATACCAGGACCGATGTGTTTTAAGCTGGTGTCGATTTCATCAGGAAATGCGTATCCAGGACCTGCGGTTCCATCTCCTTTAGGGCAACCACCTTGAATCATAAAATTTGGAATGACACGGTGAAATTTTAAGCCATCATAATATGGTTTGCCTTCGGGCTTAACTGTGTTTTTGAGGCTTCCTTCAGCCAAACCTACAAAATTAGCTACAGTCATGGGTGTTTTTTTAAACTCCAGAACGGTATATATATCCCCTTTTTTGGTTTCAAATTTGGCATAGATGCCATCAGATTGTTTACTTAAAAATTCCTGGTCCATTTTATTTAATTTTTTTTTGCCTTTACCTTGCGCTATGCCGGAAGCTGTTATCAGCGAAAAGGCAGCGAGAAATAAAATTGCTTTTTTCATGGTTATTTATTTGATTACAGTTTAACTACAAAAAGTTTGCCACTTATTGGCCGGGCATTTGTGGTGCCGGTGGAGCAGCTTGTATCTCCAATAATTCTACTTCGAACACCAGTGGGCTGTAGGGTGGAATTCTCTCGCCTGCGCCATTAGGGCCATAAGCAATTGAGGATGGCAACAACAAAGTGGCTTTACCTCCTACCTTCATGAGTTGTAAAGCTTCTGTCCAGCCTCTGATAACCTGGTTCAGTGGAAACTGAGCCGGTTCGCCGCGTTCAACAGAACTGTCAAACACGGTTCCATCCAAAAGTTTACCGGTGTAATGTACTTTTACCATATCCGTTTCTTTGGGCGATTGGCCTGTGCCTTTTTTGGTTTCAATATAATACAATCCGGAAGCGGTGGGTTTAACTTTTATTTTGTTTTCGCTCACGTATTTATCAATCGCAGGCTGTTCCAATGGTTCCAGTTCTTTAGCCATGGCTTCGCGTTGTTTCATCATGGCCTCTTGTTCATCCATTTGCTTTTTGCGCATGGCTTCCATTTCGGCTTTTGGTGTAATTTCTTTCAGGCAAAAAATGGCTTTGATGTGGTCGCCGGGCTTAAAGCCTTTCGGCAATTCATTCGCCTTTTGGGTTTTCAGGAAGAAAGAATCTGCCGAAACAATAAAGGCTGCGCTATCGCCAATAGCCATCATTTTCAGACCGTCTTCCAGACTCCCTTTAAAAGAAGTGGTTACAGGTGCCAGGCTGGCGCATCCGGTGCCATCGCGGCTAACGTCTTTTGAATTAACTATCACAGAATCGTTGCCTTCTTTCATGATGATGTAACGAAGAACGATGCCATCGCCATCCTGCACCTTTGTGCCGGATTCGTTTTGATTAAAAAATTTGTAGTGTAATCCACTGTCATCCTTTGTGTACCCTTCAAATTCAGAATTCTTACACGAGGAGAACAGCAGAGCAGTTACTGACAATCCCAGCAGGCTTAATTTTTTCATTTTGTTTTTACTTCTGTTAGTTTAATGTTATAAAGCACGGGTGTAAAGGGTGGAACAGTACCGTTACTGCTTCCTTTTTCTCCAAATGCAAGCGCCGAAGGTAAGATTATTTTTGCAGTTTGCCCCTCATTTAAACAGCCCATAACATAATTTAGACCTTTTAGCATTTGGTCCGGAATGCCATACAGCAATTCAAAATCCCGTATGGATTTCTCGAACATTCTGCCATTTAAAAAATAGCCCTCGTAATTCACCATCAATCGGTCTAAAGTCTTGAATTTACGGGGTGGCGACCAGGGCGATGGGCTTTTTACCCAATACACGCCGGCACTGTCTCTTGCCTTTTTAAAATCTGTATCAGAAGCAAAATAGTTTCTGATAAGTTCAATTTCCCGGATTTTTAGGCGTTCGAGTTCCATTTCGTATTCTGACGGATTGAGGTAACGTTTAATTTTTACATGCATACTCACTACCGAATCGCGGCTGCTGAAGTCAGGAATGTTTTGGTTGCCAAATTGTTTGAGAAAAAACGTTGCGCAGGGAACCAACAATTCAAAACTGTCACCAACAACACGTTTTCCAACCTGATACTGCAGAAACTGTGCCGTGTCGTTGCATTCTGAAGAAACAACATAAACATCATTGAAGTTATTGTAGCTATCCCAAAAGACTGAATCTTTCTGAGTTTTAAAACTCAAAGCAAGTTGCACCAATGCTTTCTTTTGCTCTATTTTTTGACCTGGTTGGTAGGCAATCAGGCGATAATAATACCCGGGAGAACAAAAGGTGTAGCTCTGTTTTTGATTTTGACGACAGGCTGTAAGTCCTAAAATGGTGATTATCAGAAAGTATAAACCTGCTTTAATACACTTCCACATCATAAACAATGGGCATTTGTGGTGGTATTTTTTTTAAATCGCCGAGCAAACCATGAGCCAGGTGAGAAGGAATGAGCAGCAAGGCTTTATCTCCTTTCTTAAGGTATTGCAAGCCCACGTGAATGCCGCTTTCAATTTGTTCTTGTTCCACCAAAAATTGTTTAACCCCGTCTTCTTCTGAGCTATAGCATAAGTTACCGTTAAGCAGGAACACTTTGTAGCGCAAATTAATTTGCATGCCTTTGCGTATGCTATCGCCTTGCGCCGAAGGTTTGTATACATAATACCTTATGCCCGAATTGGTTTTTACGAACTTTAAATGGTGCGAACGTTCATAGGCGTCCATTTCATCTGATTCCTTTTGAAGCAAGAGACGGTTGGCCGTTACAAACTGATCTTTAATTTTCGTGGAATTACCCTGTGTTGCCTTACCATCGCCTTCATCGGTTTTTGGCTGCTGACAGGACAAAAGAGAAATCAGAAAAATGGTGCTGAAAAAACCAAAAGACAAACGTTTAGGCATATCTGAATTCAAAAGTAATCATATTTAAAGGATGTTGAAATGAAACTGTTTTTCATGCATAAATCCCTTATTTTTGAAGTCTGTGAATTTAAACGAACGCTACCAACACGTGCTGGAGTATTTCAGGCAGCATGCGCCTTCGGCTGAAACCGAATTGAAGTATACAAATGCTTACGAGCTTTTGGTAGCAGTTATTTTGAGCGCCCAATGCACCGACAAAAGGGTGAACATGGTTACACCTGCTTTGTTTAAAGACTACCCCAACGCCGAAAGTCTGGCACAGGCATCACCCGAAGTTATCTTCCCGTATATTCGCAGCGTGAGTTATCCTAACAACAAAGCCAAACATTTGGCGGGCATGGCCCGAATGCTGGTGCATGAATTTAACAACAGGGTGCCCGATTCGGTTGAAGATCTTGTTAAGTTACCGGGAGTGGGCAGAAAAACGGCGAACGTGATTGCCTCGGTGGTTTACAATCAACCAACCATGGCGGTCGACACGCATGTTTTCAGGGTTAGTAACCGCATTGGCTTAACCAGAAATGTGAAAACACCGCTTCAATCGGAATTGCAATTGATTAAACACATTCCCAAAGAATGGATTCCTAAAGCGCACCATTGGCTTATTTTGCATGGCAGATACGTTTGTTTGGCAAGGAGTCCGAAATGTAGTGCCTGCGGCATTCAGGAATTTTGCAAATATTATTCAACTCATAAAAATAAAACCCTTTCCAAAACATCACAACAATCAAAACCCTCTCACCATGAAAAAAAAATCAAAAAAAACAACCGCGAAAAAAGCGGTAAAAAAATCGGTTAAAAAAGCTGCGAAAAAAACAGCGAAAAAGGCGGTGAAAAAAACAGCAAAAAAAGCTGTGAAAAAAGCCGTGAAAAAAACTGCGACTAAAAAAAGTAGTCCGAAAAAAGTCGTAAAAAAAGCAGCGAACAAGCCCAAAGCCGCTGCTAAAGTTAAAAAAGCCGTAACCAAGCCAACAAAAAAAACGGCAGCAAAACCAAAAGCCAAGGTAAAAGCAGCGAGCAAAGCGCCAAAAGCAGCACCATTTAAAGCGCATCAAAGCGGCTTAAAGGTTGGGGATAAAGCCCCTTATTTTGAGGGCAAGGACCAACATGGCAATTTGGTGAATTTGTATGAACTGGCCGGAAAAAAAATCATCCTTTATTTCTATCCTAAAGATGATACACCGGGTTGCACCGCTACTGCCTGCAGTTTGCGCGACGAGTACCAGTATTTGGGACAACAAAACTACGCCGTAGTTGGGGTAAGTGCCGACGATCAGGCATCACACGCCAAATTTGCCTCTAAATACGATTTGCCATTTCCATTAATTGCCGACACCGATAAAACCATCATCAAAGCCTATGATGTGTGGGGCACTAAAATGTTTATGGGTAAAATTTACGATGGCATCATCCGCACCACCTTCGTTATCTCAGAAGATGGGATTTTGGAACAGGTGATTCATTCAGTGGACACGGCCTCGCATGCCCAGCAAATTTTGAACATGTAATTTTTGAATAAAAACTTGTTTGGTTAAAGAAAACCTGTAAATTTGCACTCCCGATTCAAAAAATTGGGGGAATCATGAAGTAGAACTCCTTATAGTCGTTTACTTCATGATAAAAATGGATTGGTAGTTCAGCTGGTTAGAATGCCGCCCTGTCACGGCGGAGGTCGCGGGTTCGAGTCCCGTCCAGTCCGCAAATACATAAAAAAGGCCTTAGCGAAAGCTAAGGCTTTTTCTTTGCCCTGAAGCGGCAAAAGCTTTTGCTTATGTAAGCGTAAGGGTAAAGAAAAACCATGGCGCGCAGCGAAATGGCTTTTGAATGTTGACTCTGGAACGCCGAGGGCCCGCCGAGCCGAAGGCGAGGCAATCCCGTCCAGGTCCAGTCCGCAAATAAAAGTAATAAAACCCCTGTAAATCAAAAGTTTACGGGGGTTTTTATTTTGAGGTTGTCGGCTTGAATTAGGTTGAAAAATTTACATTTAGCAAAATACATGTTGCAACATTTTTCCTATCTTGAATAAATTTTCAGAGGATGTTTCAACAAAAATTGACACGCAACACCATTTTGTTTTTCGGCATTATTCTCGGCATTCAGTCTATTTGCTCACAAAATCTCGACAGCCTGATGATGGCCATGGAGGGTCCGGCTAAAGCTAAACCGGTTACCGCCACCTTTAAAACCACCCGTTTGGTAAACATGGTTACCATTGAACAAGTTAAACGTGGGGAATTGGACTTCAGAATCTCTCACCGCTTCGACG
>JALOMJ010000124.1 GCA_025455485.1 Bacteroidia bacterium
ATACGTATAATTGGGTGGGTCTAGAAGCCTATACCATAAGCAGCAACAAAGCTTTAAGTCCCGGTAAACACCTTCTTAAGTTTGATTTTGATTATGAAGGCGGCCGCGGTGGCGGGGGAATAGGAAGCATATACCTTGACGAGGCCAAAGTTGGAGAAGGCAAAATTATGCACACCAACAGCAACACCTTTGGCATAGATGAATCGGCTGATGTAGGAACCGACGAAAATACACCTGTAACACTTGCCTATGCCAAAAAAGAAAAGTTTAACGGTAAGATCAAAAAAGTGACAATTGAAACAAAATAGCTATTGCTCCTCATAAGTAAAAGCGCCGGTACTTGTCCTACCGATGTTTTTTTTTGTTTAGGAATGAACAGTAGCTGAACATTAAAATTTAAATTTGTACAACTAAAATTCACCATTCAATGCGCATCCTTTCCAAATTTTTGCTTTTCCCATTTCTGTTTTCGGGTTTCACGCTGGTTTCACAGAACTATTCAAAAGATGTAAAAATGGGCGAAAAGGCCGCCAAGCAGGTTGGTGCCGAAATGGGCTATTACAAACACGATTCCCTTGAACTCCTTATCAAGTCTATTGGAAAAAAGCTGGTAGCTGCCTTAGAAAAAAAACCAAGCGAATTTGAGTTTGAATTTAACCTCGTCGACGCCGAAGAACCCAATGCCTTTGCCTTACCGGGCGGCCATATCTATGTCACAAGAGGCATTTTACCATTGATTCAAAACGAAGACGAACTGGCTGGAATTATTGGGCATGAAATCATGCACGTGATACAACGCCATTCGGTGAAACAATTTAACCGCGAAATTGTACCGGCAGTATTAAAAATTCCCGGCAACATTATCAATGCCATTACCTTCAGTCGCCTGGGCAATATCATCAATGTACCCATCGATATCATAGCAAGCCCCTTTATTGCCAAATACAGCCGCAAACACGAAAAAGAAGCGGATGACCTGGGCATTGAATTGGCGGCACGTGCCGGCTATAACCCCATCAAACTTGCTGACGCCCTCGACCGCTTATCGAAAGAAATTGAAGCACTAACCGGTGAGGCCGAAAGAAGAAGTTTTTTGAGCGATCATCCTTATACCCCACTTCGTTCAGAAGACATCAGAACCCGTTCCAAAACTCTTGTTCCTGCGAAGTCTTCACCGGTTGCTGCCAATCAGGAGAATTTTATGCAAAAATTCAACGGTTTGTGTTTTGGACACAATCCAAAAAACGGTGTGTTTGTAGATACTTTGTTTGTGCATCCTGAATTGGGCGTGTCCTTTATCCTCCCTAGTGGCTGGAGCAAGGATAACGGAAAGACCGAGGTAACAGCTTACCCTAAAGAAAAGGACGCTGCCCTTGCCCTCAGCATCGCCTCCGACAGTTTAAATCTGAAACAATGCGTTGAACAGATTAACAAAAAATTAAAACAATCTAAAAGCGCCAAGGTTGACTTTTCGGGCGACACCACCTTGAATGGTCTTCCTGCACATATTTTAAGAGTAACAAACATCAAAAAAGGTGAGGAAATTATTCTTGAATTGATATGGGTAGAACACAAGCATATTGTTTATCAATTGGAAGGTGTGTGCATCAATGGCAAACGAAATGTTACCGCAAAAGCCTTAAGAAGTTTTAAACCCATGACCCCCAATGAGCGCAATTTGGTGATGATTTATGAACTTCAGTTGGTTTCGGCTCAGGAAAACGAAACCCCTGAGCAACTTTCCAAACGAACCGACAACCGATTAAACCCAGAGCTTACACTCATTTTTAATGACCTCGATAAAAAAACAACTCTCAAATCAGGAAAAAAGGTAAAGGTGATCAAAAAAACACCTTACAAGCTATGAGCAACTTGAGCTCTAAACAAAATAAAACGTTCAGGAGGAAGTCTCTTTTTCTGATTCTTGCTTTTATCCTAGGCCATATTTTGCCGGCTCAGGATAAACAGGACAGTGCAGCATTATGTCCACAAAAAGATTTACCTGAAGTGTTGAGAAACAAATTGGGAAAACCTCCAAAAAAGGAAGATTCCGGCTCAAGTTCATTGTTGTTAGTACCGATTATCGGCTCCAACCCTGCTACAGGGTTTATGTTTGGAGTGGGTGGACAGTTTGCGTTTCGCATGAAAGAGAGCACAAAATATTCCCTTTTAAGTGGCAGCGTGCAAATGACCACCAAAAACCAATACCTGTTTTTGCTAAAAAATACCGTTTACTCGAAACAGGAACGTTTTTTTCATACTGGCGACTGGCGTTTTCTCATCTTTTCTCAACCCACTTATGGTCTGGGAACTACAGCACCTGAATCAGGGATTCTCAATTATCAATACAATCTGGGAGGACTTGAAACCACCATCGATTCGCTTGCCCAGCCCATGCAATTTAATTTTGCCAGAATACACCAAACCATGGGTATAAAAATTAAGCCGGGAATTTACCTGGGTTTGGGCTATCAATTTGACGGTTATTTTAAAATTGTCGACGAAAAATTAAGACTGAATCCAGGCGACACCCTTCTCACTTCTCACTTTGCCTACTCTGAATATTTTGGGTTTAATACGCAGAAATACGTGTCCTCTGCCCTTAACCTTAGTTTTATTATGGATACCCGCGACAACATGATTCAAGCTTACAAAGGGTATTTCCTTTCAGTAAACTGGAGAGGGGATTTTGAATTTTTGGGCAGCAGCGCAACCACCAGCATGCTGAATGTGGAATGGAGAAGTTTTTATGGCGTATCCAAAAAAAATCCTACCCACCTGATTGGCTTATGGGTGTTAGGAAATTTTACACCCGAAGGCGGATACCCTTATATGATTTTGCCGGCTACTGCTTATGATCAGCGCAGCAGAAGCGCCAGAGGTTATACGCAAGGGCGATTTAGGGGAAACAATTATGTGTATTCTGAAGTAGAGTGCCGTTTTCCCATTTCCGGATGCGGAGGTGTGTTGGGCGGGGTTGTATTTGTAAACGGCACCTCCGCCGATAGTCCGGTAAGCGAACTCAAATTATTTGAATCCATTAAACCCGGTTATGGATTAGGTTTACGCGTGATGCTCGACAAACAATCGCGCAGCAATCTGGCGGTTGATTTTGGATTTGGCGAAAAATCGACAGGCTTTTACCTGGCCGTTTCAGAAACCTTTTAAAAACAAAATCTGACCTGGTATTTCTTCTCGATGCCGTTCTCTCTGCTATTATGCTAATATTAGCAAAACATGAGCTATGTCATTTACTCAAAACCCTAACTTCAATAAATTTGCCCTAATAAATCTTATTCTATGAAAAAAATTACATTAGTTCTTGCAATTGTATTTGGCAGCTTAATAGGTCGTGCGCAACAAAACATGGTGAGTATTGAGGGGGGTTGGGCCATAGCCGATCTTGAAGAGGTTAGCACCAGCATGAACGGTTGGAGAATTGCCGGTTTGTATGAATTTAATCCTCTGGCCGGTAAGATCACCCACGGTATTTCTTTCGGATACGTTGGCATGAGCACTGATGTAATGGTTGGAGGAACATCCGTGCGTTACGAATTGGGCAGCTTTCCCATTTACTACGCGCCTGGATTGTTGCTCGGAAAAGAAAAGTTTAAGTTTCAATTAAAAGGAGCTCTGGGCTGGCAGTTCTCGAATGTAAACAGAACCGGCGTATTGATTGATTCAAAAAGCAGCGATGCAGGAATTGCACTTGGCGCTGGTGCAGGCGGCCTTTATAACATCAATCCCAAAACTTTTTTAAATTTCGGTTACGAGTTTCTCTTTATGGACAATAGTTTTTATTTGGACGAATTCTTACATACCTTTAAATTGGGAATTGGCTTTAAATTTTAATCACTTTATTTAAATTCAATTCAAACTCCTTTGGTGGTAGCCAGGAATCGTGCTCCGCACCTATAAAAAAACCGTAAATCAATACCCTAAGTGCATGATGCCTTTTCTTCGTTTGTTCAGTTTAAGCCTCGTTTTCTTATGGGCGTGCAAAAACTCAAAGCCTGCAGTAACAGAGAATGCTTCAGAAAGCAGCCAGAAGAAGGACGGTGCAATTAAAGCCAAGTCTTCTGCCAGACCCGTTCATTGGTCTTACGAAGGAGAGTCCGGGCCCGGCGCCTGGGGCAAGCTAAGTCCGGTTTATGCTTTGTGCCAATCGGGCGAACAACAATCTCCCATTAACATCAGTCAAAACCAAATGAAGGAAGGTTCGTTGTGGAAGATCAATTACAAAAAATCAAGTTTAAAAATTGCCCATAACGAAAACATGGATGATATCCTCGACAACGGGCATACGATACAAGTCACTGTGGATGGGGGCAGCACCTTTCAGCTCAATCACCACACCTATCACTTAAAACAATTTCATTTTCACACACCAAGCGAACACACTATTGACGGGAAACATTTTCCTATGGAAGTGCATTTTGTACACCAGAGTGATAGTGGAGATTTGGCCGTAATAGCGGTTTTGATTGTCGAAGGAAAAGAAAATCCTAATTTTGAAAAGGTCCTGTCCAACCTTCCTGCAAAAAAAGGAGAAACCATACACCTCACAAAAGTGCACTTCAGCTTGCAATTTCAACTGCCCGAAAAACTGGAAGCCTATCACTATCAAGGATCTTTAACTACCCCACCGTGCAGCGAAAAAGTAGAATGGCTGGTTTTTAAACACTTTAGCTTTGCCAGCAAACAACAAATTGAGGCCTTCTCCAAAAAAATTGGTAACAACAACCGCCCAATTCAAGCCTTGAACAAAAGGACCATAAGCCAGGATGTGATTTCCGGCAAAGTTCAGGACTAAATAGTCCTGCCCCCTTTCCTTTAGCTTTTTTGAACGTTAAACAAATAACTATATTTGTTTGAAACCAGCCAACAAGGGCTTACCTAATCAAATGAGTCAACACACCGTCACCTGTAAAAATTGCGAAAATCAATTCACCGGACATTTTTGCAACAATTGCGGCCAAAAGGCCAACCTGCATCGCATCGACCTCAAACACCTGTTGCACGAGTTTTTTCATGCAACAACACATCTTGACAAAGGGCTTTTATATACAGCAAAAAAAATGCTTCTGGAACCGGGAAAAACCATTCGCGATTATCTCAATGGCAAGCGGGTTCGGCACTCCAATCCTTTCCTGATGTTACTTATTATTGGCGGTTTGTGTTCATTAACCTATTACAACCTGGAGCTTAAATTGGTCTCCTCTTA
Organism: Bacteroidia bacterium; assembly: GCA_025455485.1. Classification (GTDB taxonomy): domain Bacteria; phylum Bacteroidota; class Bacteroidia; order B-17B0; family Aurantibacillaceae; genus Aurantibacillus. The sequence continues at coordinate 5,225 of JALOMJ010000124.1, forward strand.
TAAAATCACTGAACTCGATGGGGGCCTTCACGTTATAGATTCCAAATTTTTTGCAATTCTTTATATCCTCTATAGTTTGTTTTTTTCAATTTGCGACTACATCATTTTTCATTACAAGGGCTATAACTTCACAGAGTATTTTACTATGAATGTGTTTATTGCTACCGAAGTTTTACTGGGTCTCTTAATTTTGGTTCCGCTATGGTTAATTGGGGGCCATTATGATTTGAATAGATACCTGCGTTTTATCGTAGGTCTTGGTTTTATTGGCTACCTTATTTTTGTGCGCTATCATTTTTTTGAAGTAAAAAATGATAAAAAGGCCGGAACACGATTAATCATTGAAGCCTTTGTGCTAATCCTGTTCTTTTTTACATTCAGCTGGAAAACCATTGCTGATTTTTTCCAATAAGCAATTTCATTTCACCTATCCTTAGCATAATTCTACCATGCAAAAATTACTCGAAGACGACATCCTGGGAACAATTGGTAAAGAAAAGTACCATTGTGAAATTACCTGGAAAAAAGGAGTGCTCCACATGGATGAACCTGAAAGTTCGGGCGGCCAGGACAAGGGTCCTGACCCCTACTCTACCTTTTTAGCTTCCCTCGCCGGTTGCACACTGGCCACACTCAGAATGTACATCGACCGTAAAGAGTGGGACATCCCTGAAATTCACGTTCGCCTAAACATGAGTCAGAAGAATGAAGGAGAAGTGGTGACCTTTATCCAAAGAGAAATTACCTTTTCTAATGACGTTCCTAAAGATCAAAAAGAACGTCTTTTATTAATCGCAGAAAAATGCCCGGTTTCTAAAATTTTGAGCAACACGATAGACATTCACACAAAGCTGATCTGATGGATCCCAAAAACATAAAAAAAGAATACAGCAATGGAGAAGTCACCATCGTTTGGCAATCGGGCCTTTGTATTCACTCTACCAAGTGCTGGAAGGGCCATGCCGGTTTACCCGAAGTGTTTAATCCTGCTGAAAAGCCCTGGATAAAACCGGAAGGAGCAAACACCGAACGCATCATTGCTCAAGTAAAACAATGCCCAAGCGGGGCCCTGAGTTATTACTTGAACACTAAAAAAAATGAAAAGGAAGAAGTTGTTTCATCAGAACACAT
>JALOMJ010000040.1 GCA_025455485.1 Bacteroidia bacterium
GCTCTTCCATAAAGAAAAAGAAACATAAAAAAGAGGAAAAACCGCATAAAACAAAGCTAAGAATAGACTTTAAACAACAAAAGTCTCTTTTGAATTAGTACCTTTGCCGCCTTAAAAAACAACTATGATTTCGGCTTCAAATGTTTCTTTGCAATATGGCAAACGGGTTTTGTTCGATGAGGTTAATGTTAATTTTACTTCCGGCAACTGTTATGGAATAATTGGAGCCAATGGCGCCGGCAAATCCACCTTTATGAAGATCCTTAGTGGGGAAATTGAGCCCACAAAAGGAAAGGTGAGTGTTTTGCCTGGATTAAGAATGAGTGTACTCAAACAGAACCATTCGGAGTTCAATGAGTTTTCAGTGCTGGAAACCGTTATCATGGGTAACAAAAGGCTCTATAAACTGATGAAGGAGAAAGACGCCATTTATGCCAAAACTGAATTTACCGATGAAGACGGGGTAAAAGCCAGCGAAATGGAAGCTGAATTTGCCGAATTGAACGGATGGAATGCTGAAAATGAAGCGGCTGAAATGCTCACCAATATGGGAATAGGTCCTGAAAAGCATTTATCGTTATTGAAAGATTTGTCCGGTAAGCAAAAGGTAAAAACTTTATTGGCACAAGCACTTTTTGGTAACCCCGATATTTTGATGCTGGATGAGCCCACCAATGATTTGGATGTTGAAACCATCACCTGGTTGGAAAATTTTTTAGCTGATTTTCAGAACACAGTTATTGTGATTAGTCATGATCGTCACTTTCTAGATACTGTTTGTACTAACATTTGTGATATTGATTTTGGGAAAATGAGCATTTACACCGGAAACTACAGTTTTTGGTACCACATGAGCCAGTTGCAGTTGAAGCAAAGAAGCGATGCGAACAAAAAGATTGAGGACAAGCGCGCAGAATTACAGGAGTTTGTGCGTCGTTTTAGTGCCAATGCCAGCAAAAGCAGTCAGGCCACCAGTCGTAAAAAATTATTGGAAAAGCTTACCATTGACGAAATTCCGGCAAGCACCCGAAAATACCCGGGTATTATTTTTAAACAGGAAAGAGAGGCCGGCGACCAGATTTTGAACATCGAAAACCTGTCGCTGAAGCAGCATGGTCAAACTTTATTTGATAAACTCAACATCAATGTAAGAAAGGGAGATAAGATTGCTTTTATTTCTAAAAACCAATTATCGGTTTCAGGATTGTTCAGTGTTTTGGCCGGAGAGCAAAACGATTTTTCTGGCAAGTTTACTTTTGGTACCACCATTTCAATGGCGTATTTGCCTAACGACAACCATAACTATTTTCAAAGTGATTTAAATTTAATTGATTGGTTAAGGCAGTTTAGTAAAGACAAAGATGAAACCTACATCAGAGGTTTTTTAGGAAAGATGTTGTTTAGTGGGGAAGAGGTGTTGAAAAAATGCAATGTGCTCAGCGGAGGGGAGAAGGTGAGGTGCATGACGAGCAGATTAATGCTGATGAATCCGAATTTGTTGATTCTGGATGAGCCTACCAATCATCTGGATCTGGAAAGCATTATCTCGTACAACGATGCCTTAAAAGATTTTGCAGGGACGATTCTATTCACCAGCCATGACCACCAATTGATGCAAACCGTGGCCAATCGTATAATCGAAGTTACACCTGCCGGCATAATTGACAAGGTATGTTCATACGATGAATATTTAGAAAATCCGGCCATTAAGGAAATCAGAAAATTTAATAATTCTGTTTAAAAAATGAGAAAGCCGATAAAGTGCTTTATTCCTATTGCTCTAAGTTGTATTGTGTCGTTTTCAAATGCGCAAGTCATGAACAAAGGCGATCATTCTTTAAACATTTATTATGGTTACAGTGTGTTCAGGTCGTATTATATTAATGTTGCGGAGTTGATTGCAGAAGACGAAAATCTTGACTATTCAATTAGCACTACGGGTCCCTTTGGACTTATGTATGAATACATGCTTGCTGATGTTATTGGATTGGGGGGGGAGTTGGGGTATTCAGCTTCAGAATTCAATTGGGTAATGGATGGAGTGGATATTAATTTCAACCCGGCAAAGTGGAATTATAAGGTAAATTTTGCAACCACACGGGTACAAATGAGATTCAATTTGCACCTGATTAAAAACGAACATTTTGATACGTACTTATTATTCAATGTGGGATACAGAAGAACCAAGTTTACCGTGGATACTGATGATCCATTTTACATTCCAGAGTATAGTGTTCCATTCTTTTTTCCAATTGGGGTAAAATCGGGTTTAGGTGTAAGGTATTTTTTTCTTAAGAATATTGGCTTAAATGCAGAGTTTGCAATTGGATCGCCAATAATTTCTGGTGGTTTAAGTGTAAGGTTTTAACGCAAGCTAAATTACGGCTTAATTTTGGAATACTTTGATGCAAGTTTTAAAGCTTCGTAAAGATTAACAATTCCACCGGATTTACTTAGTGATTTAAACTCTACCAAATCAGCTGTGCCTGGTTTGAATACTTTTTTATTGGCCTCACTTTTTATACTGCTTTTTAAGAGAATTTTTTTTAAGTCCTGAGCAGATAAATCCGGATAGTAAGATTTGATAACCGCTGCCACGCCCGCAACCACCGGGGCCGCCATGCTGGTTCCGCTGGCATCTTTGTAAGTGTTTTCAGGTGCAGTTGAATAAATGTCGACTCCAGGGGCGAAAACATCAACAGATTTTTTACCATAATTACTGAATTCGGCTACTAGTTTTTTATCTCCCTGCCAACTAATTGCTCCGACATCTAAAAAGTTTCCGGCCTCTTTTTTAGCATTGTACCTTTTGTTCGGATAATGCGGTATGGTGTCTACAAATAAATGATCATTTCCGGCTGCATGCACCAGTAAAACATTTTTTGATTCAGCATATTTAATGGCTTTGTCAACAGCTTTTTTATCCCAGAAGTATTTTTTACCAAAGCTCATGTTGATTATCTGGGCCCCGTTATCTACTGCATAAATTATTGCGTTGGCTATATCTTTGTCTCTTTCATCACCATTTGGAACGCAGCGAACCGCCATTATCCTTGCATGCTCAGCAATGCCATCCATGCCCAGACCATTTTTTCGTTTTGCAGCAATAATTCCTGCCACATGCGTTCCGTGAAAGCTGTCAGGACCTTTGCAATCCGGATTACCATACAACCTTTCATAAGAATTGGTATAATCGTCGCCCACAATGCCTCTTGGATCAAATTCGAGATTCAGCGAGTACTCAACAAAAGATTGATAGAATTTAAAGGCTGTGTTGATTTCGGCTACCAATACATCAAGGTTGGCAGCCGCGCCTGATTTTAAAAACCGTATGGCTTCTGCTTTAGTTTTTATATCAGAAGCATTGGTGGAGCTGTAATTTTGAAGGTCTTTTAAGTAGATGGTATCGGTATTGAGCTGACGTTTTGCATTGAAATTAAGATCTGAAAATCTTGAATTCATGTCTTTTAGTTGATAGTAGCTGCCGGAGTATTTTTCAAGATTTTGATAGTAATCGTTTTTAACTCTCAGATAAAGGCGGTATTCCTCAATTTGGGATTTTTCATTGAGTGTTTTTGGGTTTACCTTTTCATAAACAGGATTCAGTTTTCTGTATAATCTCGTCATTTCTAGGTTATCAAATTCTACATTTTTACCGTCTTTTCCTCCGATAAAATTCCAACCATGGATGTCGTCTATATAGCCATTCTTATCGTCATCAATGCCATTATTGGGGATTTCGCCGGGGTTTACCCACATATTATCTTTCAGATCTTCATGTTTAAAGTCTACCCCGCAATCTAAAACGGCCACAAGAACGGTTGAAGATGGTTTTGATCGAAGCAATTCGGCGTAACTTTTTTCAGTTCCTACGCCCATAACGCTATCTCCATCGGGGGAAAGGTTAAACCAATTGACTGGTTTTGAGATCGTTTGTGATAAAAGGCTGAAGTTTATGAGAATTAGAATGAGGAGAATACGATTTTTCATTCGAAATGATTTTATGATGTGTTTAGAGATGATTAGGGTGATGGATTGCATTTTGCTAAGTGACATAAAAAATGAAATTATGCCAAAATATTTAACAATCATTTGATATTTTGTTTAAAGCCTTAAATTTTTGATATATTTGAGCATCTAAACTTAAAAAAAACAAAAATGAAAAAATTTACTTTAGCCGTTTTCTCGGCGATTGCTTTTGCGGGTTCGGTTTTTAGCCAAGCAACTGTTATTGTTCAGGCGCCACCGTCTAACGGAGCTTCAACACAAGTCAGGGCTCCAAATGGAAATGTCTCTCATACCTCCATGAAGGCTTGCTTCCTTATAAGGGCATCAGAACTATCAGCTCTTACTGGAACTAACATCACAAACTTTGGATTTTACTTAATCAACGGTACCACAGGTGTCCCTGTAACTGGCAATTTTACTGTTTATCTTCAAAACACTTTTGATATTACCTATAATAAAGGCACATCCTTTACGGGAGCAACTACTGGTATGACAACAGTTTTCAGTGGAAATATGACCCTTCCTGTTTCTGTCGGAGCAACTAGTATTAACTTAACTCTTGCCCCAAATTTCACTTATAATGGTGGAGGTTTATATGTTGCTTACGAATGGACGTCAACTGGACCATTTGCGTCTAATTTTGTCACATATGAGGCAAACAACGCGCTTACCGGTGGTTGTGCCACATCATCATCCACTCTTGCAACGGCTCCAGATGGGCTAACTACATCTGCATTCCGTCCAGCATGCCTAATTGGGGCAGTAAATACAGCAAGCAATGAGGTTTCATTATCTAATATTATTGCCCCGGGATCTGTTGCTCAATCCTTAAACGTTGGTCATATTGTAACGGTAGAAGTTAAGAATGCTAGCATAGGTACATTGAACAATATTCCTGTGACTATGAATGTGACAGGTGCTAACACTTTTAATGATGTACAAACAATCACATCATTAGCAGCAGGTTCATCTACAGTTGTTTCATTCTCTTCATTCAATCCACAAAATTCTGGTATGAATGCAATAACGGCTTCGGTACCTTCTGATCAAGTGCCGTTAAATAATTCTCAAATTTGGAATCAAATGGTTACATGTAGTAATTTTGCGAATACCCCAGCAGAACCAACAACATACACTGCAGGTATTGGATTAACAAATCCAAATACTTTAGTGAATAGAATTAAGTCTCCAGCAAATGCAAGTTTAGCAGGTTTGAGGTTGGCTGTTGCTAATGCATCAGCTAATCCTGGTAACCAAATTTATGGTGTTTTATTTGACGCAACTGGGACATTGATTGCTTATACAAATACTCTTACAATTGGTTCTACAATGCTTGGTACATTTGTTAAGTTCGATTTTCTTAGTCCTCAACCATTAACCGCAGGAACGGATTATTTTATTGGTATGGGACAACCTGGAACTGGTTATTTTCCACTAGGAGCCTATACTGGTACAGCTAATGTGAATACCGACTTCTTTATTATTCCTCAAGCAGGAGGAGCACCAACACCTGTAAATGCTGGTGTTTTTGGATTCGAAGCCGTTTTCACCTCAACCAATCCGGTTTTAACGGTTACGCCAAGCAGAAGCGTAATTTGTAGAGGAGAATCTGTGACACTTACTGCATCAGGTGGTGCCACTTATGTTTGGAATAATAATGCAACCACACCGGCTATTGTTGTAAGTCCAACAGCCACCGCAGGATATACGGTTACCGGTACCGATGCAAACGGATGTGTAAATTCTAAAACCTATACCCAAACCGTGGCACCATGTACTGGCCTGACAGCTAATGCCAATGATGGACAAGAAATTGTGCTTTTCCCTAACCCTGCTAACAATGGTAAAACAACCTTGTCAGGCCTGGAAGGAACCAACACAGTAGCGCTTTACAACGTGCTTGGTCAGCTTGTTTCCTCCCAAATCGTGACAGGCGAAAGCGTTGAGATCAACCTTAATAATCAACCTTCAGGTAATTATCTCATTAAAATTACAAATAGTTATAACCAAACAAAAACACTTAAATTCCTAAATCAGAATTAACAAGTTTTGTACTGCATTTAAAAGCCCCGAAAGGGGCTTTTTTATTGTATTTTCCCTACTTTCGCTGAATTGAAACCGATTAGAATATTTTCGATTCTTCTTTTAACAGGCCTTTTCTCTTGCGACAATTATAACCGCTTGCTGAAAAGCACGGATTACGACCTTAAACTTACCAAAGCAAAGGAGTATTTTGATAAAAAGTATTACATCAAATCATCTCAACTCTTTGAAGAACTCATACCTTATGTAAAGGGTACCGAAAAAGCTGAAGATGTTTATTATTACTATACCTGGAGCGAATATCACCTTGGTGATTATATCCTGAGTCAATACCATTTCAAAAACTATGCACGACAGTTTCCAAACGGCAAACATGTTGAAGAATGTTATTTCATGAATGCTTACTGCTATTTTTTGAATTCTCCTAACTACAAACTTGACCAAACCAACACGAAAAGTGCTATAAAAGAGTTTCAAGCCTTTGTGGATATGTATCCTGAAAGCAAAAGAATTGATACCTGTAATCTTTTAATAGATAAGCTTAGATATAAACTTGAAAAGAAAGATTATGAAATCATAAAACAATACCATAAGCTGAGTGAATGGAAAGCAGTGATTGTGTCTGCTAAGGATTATGCCAAAGATTACCCAAATAGCCCTTATAATGAGGAAATAGCCTTTCTTACCATTGATTCGTATTATCTTTTGGCAATAAATAGCGTATTCAACAAAAAAGAAGAGAGAATCAACGGCGCGATTGAAAATTATGTGAAATTTTTAGATTTATACCCCAATAGTTCTTACCTTAGCCGCGCAGAAGAAATCTACAATGCCTGCATTAGATTAAAAAATAACCTGGATTAAAATGGATTTTAAAAAAACTAACGCTGAACAAAGTATAGTAACCCGCGATGTCCGTAAATTTGACGGCATTACCGGAAATATCTATGAAGCCGTTGCTATTATTAGCAAAAGAGCAAATCAGATAAGTTCTGAAATAAAAGAAGAACTTTCAAATAAGTTGCAGGAATTCAGCACCCACACTGATAACCTTGAAGAGGTATTCGAAAACCGTGAGCAAATTGAAATTTCAAAACATTACGAAAAATTACCTAAACCGGCACTGATTGCTGTACAAGAATTTATTGAGGAAAAAGTCTATTTTAGAAATCCCAATAAGGAAGATAAATAAATTGATAATCAATAACATAGAGGCAGTTAGCAAAAGCTAAACTGCCTTTTTTCATTAATGAATATTCACCTTGCTCAAACAAAAAAAAATAATAATTGGCATTACCGGAGGAATTGCAGCTTATAAATGTGCAATGCTAGTACGTCTGCTTGTAAAGTCAGGCGCTGAGGTAAAAGTAGTGATGACCAAGGCAGCTATGGAATTTATCACACCACAGACACTTTCGGTACTAAGTAAAAATAAAGTATATTCTGAATTTTTTGACCCTGATTTAACATGGAATAGTCATGTCGATCTGGCCGAATGGGCCGACCTCATGATCATTGCACCATTAACTGCCAATTCTCTTGCTAAAATGGCATCCGGACAATGTGATAATATTTTATTGGCTACTTATTTTTCATTGCGAACTCCTGTTTTTTTAGCGCCTGCTATGGATTTGGAAATGTACAAACACCCTACTGTTCTCCGAAATTTGCAAGCTGTAGCCCATTCAGGTAACCAAATTATTCCCGCGGAGTCAGGAGAATTAGCAAGCGGACTGATTGGAGAAGGCAGGATGGCTGAGCCGGAAACTATTTTGAAATTTATTGAGGACGTTATCGGAAAAAAACTCCCATTATCCGGAAAAAAGGCCCTGGTTAATGCTGGCCCTACATACGAGCCCATTGATCGGGTTCGGTTTATTGGTAATCGCAGCAGCGGAAAAATGGGGGCCGCCATTGCCGAAATTCTCGCTGATCATGGTGCAGAAGTTACCCTGGTAATGGGCCCCAGTTCAGTAGCACTTAATCACAAGAAAATTCGTGTTATTTCCGTGGAAACCAATAAAGAAATGTACCAAGAAATGCTGAAGTATTATTCCAATAGAGATATAGTGGTGTGCTCAGCAGCTGTTTCAGATTACACGCCAGAGTATACCATACCGAGGAAAATCAAAAAAGATAAACCGGAACTTAGTGTTAAGCTAATAAAAACAATTGATATTCTTCAAGAACTGGGTTTAATAAAACAAAATCAATTTTTAGTGGGCTTTGCCTTAGAAACCGAAAATTTGATTGAAAACGCCACAGAAAAACTCAAAAGAAAAAATTGCGATTTGATTGTTGCAAATTTGACTGAAGCTGATAATTCCGCCTTTAACTCAGATTTTAATAAAGTAGTTTTCGTTTCCCCAAACAATAAACCGCAAGATTTAGGGTTTAAGTCTAAACGCGAAATTGCATCAGACCTTGTTCAACTTATTATTCAAAAATTGACACTGAAATAATTCCATGCTTGTATTTCCTAAAATATTTAAACGCTTGTTTTATAGCGTGTTGTTAATTTTTTTCACCCTCCTTTCAAGCCCTTTGCTGTATTCACAGGAGTTAAATTGTCAAATTACCATCAATTACGACCAGATACAAGGCACAGCTGAAAAGCAGATTTTCGATCAATTGGAAAAATCAATTTTCGAATTCATGAACAACACGCGTTGGACCAAAGATGCTTTTGCTGCCCAGGAAAGAATTGATTGTTCGTTTTTTATTACGATTAAACAAAAAATCAGCAGCGACCAGTATTCCGGATCAATTCAGGTTCAATGCCGGCGACCTGTTTACAAAAGCTCCATGTACACGCAAATTTTCAATTGTGAGGACGATAATTTTTATTTTACCTATCAGCAATTTTCACAATTGGATTTTAATATCAATACCTTTCAAAATAATCTTACTTCTGTATTGGCGTATTATGCTTATGTTGTGCTTGCGATTGATTATGATTCCTTTGCTCCTTTAGGTGGCACGGAATATTGGCAAAAAGCCCAATTAATAGTACAAAATGCGCAAACCGCCCCGGAACCGGGATGGAAAAGCACACAATCCAACAGAAATCGCTATTGGTTGGTGGAAAACACACTGCAGCCGCTTTTTAAAGGGTTAAGGGATTGTATGTACGATTATAATCGCAAGGGACTTGATGTAATGCATCAAAATGTAGAAGAAGGCAGAGCCATTGTATTGTCTTCACTCGAACTAATCAAACCTGTTTACAATGCGCGACCGGCCAATTATAATATTCAACTGTTCTTCAACGCTAAAGCGGATGAGCTGGTAAACATATTTAAAACTGCTCCTGCAGAAGATAAAAATAAGGCCCTGGAACTATTGTTGTTACTCGATCCCGCAAACAGCAACAAATACTCCAAAATTCAAGCTAACTAATTTTATACGCCCGAAGCAAAGTGCGTTACACTTTCTCTTTTCTCAGGTTGTATCGTTAGCACAGGAATATTGCTGATGTCTACTATTCTTTGAGCATCAGTGCCACTAAAAAACTCTACCACATTCAATGAAGGTTTGTTCATAATCATGATGAGGTCGGCTTCAATTTTATTTCCGTAATCAACAACAGTTTTGGCGATGTCTTTGGTTGGAATAAATTTATTGGTACAGGAAATGCCTTTTGATTTAATGAATTGTTTGGCCTGATGGGCGTAGGCAAGCAAACGATTTTCGTATTCGCTGTCGTCAATATCAAAAACTCCCAAAATACGAATACTGGCACCAAAATACTTCGCAAATTGTATGGCCACATCCACCTTTTCGCGGGTTTCACTAGATAAATCAATGGGTAAAAGTATATTTTCACAACCGTCACGGTGTTCGTTACCACGAATGGTAATTACCGGGCATGGTGCTTTGCGTACAAGCTTACTGGCACTAGACCCTATGATGTCTCTAAATTTCATGTGGCTTTCAAGGCCGGCAATAATCATGGTGGCTTTCAATTCTTCTGCGGCACGGTAGGTTTCACTGTAAACATCACCTTTCACGTTTTTAAACTCCGTTGGAACCCCGCTTTCTTGCTCCGTTTGCTGACATAATTTATGCAATGCATCCAAACTTTCCTCACCGGGTTTATCAAAAACGTGCAATAAGATAAGTTTAGAATGCGTATAGCGGGCTAAATTATACGATTGTTTGATTGCCAAAAGAGATTGTTTGGTGAAATCAATGGGTATGAGGAGGATACCTCTTTCTTTGATTTGCATAAGAAAATTGGAATTTGAGCTCAAAATTAGCACTTTTTGCAGGCTCAGAAGCACAAATGGTAGGTATTTTTTTGCCCTTTACAATTAAATGGCGATATTTGCGCCCTAAATTAAAAACAAACAAAATGGCAGTAAAGATTAGACTACAACGTTTTGGAAAGAAGGATTCTGCTTTCTTCCACATGGTAGTTGCGGATGGTCGGGCACCACGCGATGGAAAATTCATTGAAAAGCTTGGTATTTACAATCCGAACACCAATCCGGCAACTATCGACATCAATTTTGATTCAACCATAAGCTGGTTGATGAAAGGTGCACAACCTACAGATACGTGTCGTGCAATTCTTTCTTATAGAGGGGTAATGTTGAAAAAACACCTTCTGGAAGGAGTAAAAAAAGGCGCTTTAACCGAAGCACAAGCTGAGCAAAAATTCAGCAAATGGCAGGATGAAAAATCCGGTAAAATTCTTGGCAAACATGATCGTTTGAAGCAAGAATCAACTGCCCAGGCGCAAGCCCGTTTAAAAAACGAATCGGCCATTAAGGAGGCCAAAGCCGCGAAAATTGCGGCCAAAGTCGCTGAAGCAGCCAACGCAGCTCCAGCTTCAACATCTGCTGAAGGCGAATCGCCGGCAGAGACTGCAACAGCAGAATAATATAAATTAATACTTCATTTGAAACCGTCTCCTTCCAGAGACGGTTTTTTTGTTATTTTGTGCCATGATAGTGTTAATTGCGGATAGCGGTTCAAGCAAAACAGATTGGGTGGTGTTGAATGGCTCAAAAAAGGAACAAACCTACCATACCGCCGGATTTAACCCCTATTTTCAAACGAAACAACAAATCAAAGAAGAATTGGTAAAAAGTTTGGTTCCCGAATTAAAAGATTGGATAACCCAAATTGGCCGAATTTATTTTTACGGCTCGGGATGTTCCAACGAAAAAAACTGTTCACTCGTTCAGCAAGCATTAGCGGAAAGCATCAGCCCCACTGCACACATTGAGGTGTCGCACGATTTACTCGCAGCTGCAAGGGCTCTGTGTGGCAACAGCCCGGGTATAGCCGCTATTCTGGGCACCGGAAGCAATTCCTGTTTGTACGATGGAAAGAACATCATCGAAAACGTGGCATCAGCCGGCTACCTTTGGAGCGATCATGGGGGTGGCTCGCAAATAGGAAAATACTTTATTCGTGATTATTTTGAAGGGCAATTACCCCCCGAACTAAAATCAAAATTCGAAGCAGCGGGTTACAACCGGGAAACAATTCTTGAAAACGTTTACAAAGCCCCATTGCCCTCGAAATACCTTGCCACCGTAAGTAAGTTTATGCATGTCAACCTGGACCATCCGCACGTGAGAAAAGTGCTGCTGGAATGTTTCCGATCTTTTTTTACTCAACAGATCATGAAATACAGCAATTCAAGCTCCTATAAAATAGGCATTGTGGGTTCAGTGGGATACGTATACAGGGAAATTATCAGCCAGGTGGCTGCTGACTATGGGTATGAACTGGCTAAGGTTTTAAAATCACCCATTGAAGGACTTGAAGATTTTCACATTAATCAAGCTTAGATTGAAAAGGCGATTATTGTTTTTAAGTTGTATTGAAGGGGCCACCGTGATGGCGGTTGAACTCTGCGGTGCGCGTCTGCTCTCTCCGGTATTTGGTTCCAGTCTATACGTGTGGGCTTCAGTTTTGGGCATCACCCTGCTGGCGCTCTCTTCGGGTTATTTTACCGGAGGTTGGTGGAGCGCTAAATCCAAAGACCCTGAAAAACGATTGTTTCTCATCCTTTCCCTGGCTTCACTTTCTGTTCTGCTCATGCCATTTACAGCCGAATACCTGGTGCCGAGAATTGCCTTTTTACCGTTTTTCCCTGCAATGATAGGGGCAACTGTTTTATTGTTGTTTGCACCGGTATTTTTTCTGGGTGCCACTTCACCCTTATTTGTGATACTGCAAAGCAAAAGCCAGGTAGATGCCGGAAAAGTCAGCGGTTTGGTGTACGCTATATCTACGCTTGGAGGAATTCTGGCAACTTTTGCTTGTGGGTTTTATCTCATGCCGCTGTTGGGATTAAAAATCACCCTCTTGTCCTTTGGGCTTTTACTTTTTTTAGGCAGTGCTTTGCTCTTATGGAAATTTTCGTTTACTCATACCCTTCTTGCTTCGGGTCTAGTCTTCCTGAATCTGAACTCAGAACTCAATGACAAGCCCGGACTATACTTCTCAGAGGGAATCATGGGTAGGGTGGAGGTTGAAGATATTAACTATCATCAAAAAACAATACGATTTTTAAAAGTAAACGACATAATTCAAAGTGAAATGAACTTGGCTACAGGTCTTTCGGTTTCGGATTATGTGCGGGTTTTCGATACCCTGAGTAGCGGGTTTCCGCCTGGCTCAAAAGCACTGATATTAGGACTCGGAGCCGGCTTAACATCCAATCTGCTGTCTGATAGAAAGTTCCACGTTCAGGCCGTGGAATTTGATGCAAGAGTGATTTTTGCGGCTAAAAAATATTTTAGTTTGGATAAAGGTGTCGAATTAGTTAATGATGATGCCCGGTATTTTTTGAACATCACAAAACGCAAGTATGATTTAGTGTTTATTGATGTTTTTAAGGCGGAAGAACAACCATCTCATGTGTTAACATTAGAAAGCCTTTCAAAAATTAAAGATGTATTGAATAAAGGTGGTAGATTGGTAATTAATTGGCATGGCTATACTTCAGGCAAATTAGGCAAGGGCACAGGCATCTTAAAAGCTACTTTAATTAAACAAGGTTTTTTTGTAAAGTTTTGTTCCTATTCAGAGGATGAAAATCATAGGAATATACTGGTAGTAGCCTCCATGAACATCTTGCCTTCCTTGGATTATGAGATACAGCCGGCACTGCAAAAAACTAGTGAAATCAACACAGATGATCAGCCTTTATTGGAAGAGGCAAATGCACTTGCTAATTTAAACTGGAGAAATCTTTATCTCAAACATTACACCGGACAATAATTTATAGCCCCTTAACTGAAGGCATTAAATGGCAGGCTCAGCCTCATCTTCATCTTCATCAATATCAATTAGCGGCGGGGCTATAATTTCAGCCTTGGTCGACTTTTTATGTATAGACAAAAGTATGGAAGGAAGTAAAAGTAAATTAGTGAAAAGGGATAACAATAAAGTTAGCGAAACCAACACACCCAGAGCCACAGTGCCACCAAAACTTGAAGCAGAGAAGATTGCAAAACCGCAGAATAATATAATGGAAGTGTAAACCATGCTTAATCCAGTATCTTTAATAGTAGCAGAAATGGCTTCAGAAGATTGTTTTCGCTTCTTTTTTAGTTCATGCCGGTATTTGGTGAGGAAATAAATAGTGCCATCGGAAGAAATTCCGAAAGCGATACTGAAGATTAAAATTGTGGATGGTTTAAATGGAATGTTTAAAAAGCCCATGATACCTGCTGTGATCACTAAAGGAATTAAACAGGGTAGTTTAGAAAGCAAAATAATTCTTACTGAACGGAAGAGTGCAATGCCAACAATTGCAATCAGGATTATTTCTATCAGAAGACTTTCTAGTAGATTGGACAATAAATAATCGTTGCTTTTTAAAAACACCAAACTATGACCCGTTAGTTTTACATCGTATTCCTTAGGATCAAATACTGAATCAATTCGGGGCCTAAGGTCTTTCATCAACTCTTTCATGCGCATAGATCCAATGTCAGCTGCCTGATAGCTTATCCTTGTAATTTGTTTGTTGGTATCAAGAAAGGATTTTAATCGATTCTCTTTACCACTCAAAGAATCGGAAAATTCGGCCAGCGTTTTAAGGTCAGTGATGGAAGGCAATTTGTAATATTTCGCGTCGCCACCCTTATAGGCCTGGTAAGAGAACTTAATGCCCTCAACGATAGACAGTGGTTTAGAAAACTCCGGAAATTCAGCCATTGTGCTTTGCAAACGTTTTATTTTATAGAGGGCTCTTGCATTATCTTTAAAAAGGCCGTTTTTTTCCTTTGTGTCGATGTATATTTCAAAAGGCAAAACACCTTTAAAATGTTTCTCGAAAAAATGCAGGTCGGTGTAAACCGGATCGTTTTTTGGAAGATCGTCAACCACATAACCGTTTAAGTTCACATAGTTAATGCCAATCGCAGAAATTAACGTGATTAAAGTGGTTACCAAATAAATTGATTTTCTCCTGTGTTGCACCAGTCTATCAACAGTTTCAAGGATTTTATTGATGCGCTTTCCTTCCTGATGTTTGGTGTGTTTTGCTTTGGGCGTGGGAAGATAATTAAGAATGATGGGAATCAAAATAAGTGTTATGAGGTAGGTAGTCATTACACTAATGCCTGCTACTACACCAAACTCGACCAGCATAGAACTTTTTGTGAAATACAGAACAGCAAACCCTATGGAGGTGGTAATGTTGGCCAGGAAAAGCGTAACACCCATGGTTTCAATAGTGCGGGCAAGCGCTTTTATTTTGTTTTTATGCGATAAATATTCGCTGTGGTATTTGTTGATAAGAAAAATGCAATTGGGTAAACCAATAACCATAATAAGAGGCGCTATGAGTCCGGATAAAATGGTGATTTTATAACCAAATAATTCCATGATGCCAATGGACCAAACCACCCCTACCGCAACAACGATGATAGAAAATACTACCGAAGAAAAGGACCTGAAAAACATCCAAAGTATTATTGCAGTAACTATAACTGCTAAAACAAGAAACAAAGTCATCTCCTGTGATACTTTCCGCATGAGTTGCGAGCGGATGTAAGGCATGCCCGAGTAATGCAGGTCTACCTTATGTTTGGCAGAAAACTCTTTGGTAAGGGCATCTATTTCGTCTACAATTTCTAAACGGCGTTTTGAGTCCAGATCCTTTTTCGCAAAGGTGATGGCCATAAGTGTTGCATAGGTTTCTTTATTGAAAACCAGTCCATCATAAAACGGCAGGTTAAGCACTTCCTTTTTAATGCTGTCGGCCTCTGTTTGTGTTTTAACCGGTTGTTTTATTAGAGGCCTGAAATCAAATTTTTCCAAGGTATCGTTCCTGAACATTTGGTAAACAGTAGGCAATGAGAGAACGTCTTTTATTCCTTTTATGTATTTGATTTGACTGCTTAGTTCATGCCAGTCCCTGAATTTATCTACCTGAAACAGACTGGTATCCTGAAAACCAATAACCATCACATTACCATCTTCGCCAAAAAGTTTTTTAAAATTTTGGTATTCTATAAAGGTGCTGTCGTTTTCAGGTAAAATTTTTGCGAATTCATAAGACAATTCCATTTTATAGGCCTTGTAACCCATAAAAATGGTAAGAAGCAGAATGGCAGCCGCAAAAACCAATTTATTTCTAAGCAATAGCCCTGAAAAGATCTTCCACATATACTTGATTGTTTTTTACTTAATTTCTTTTAAAAGTGATGGGTGCATTTATGTAATTATATGATTTGTAATTATTTATAAAGACAGAAACACGATACGTCCGGAAAACACTCATGAGGCACGAAGATAAGTAAAAACAGGACAAAAGCAGATTTAAAAATTGAATAAAGCAAGTCAAAAAGAAGGGTAGAGTTTAACTCAAGCACGGTAAACCCTGTCGTGTCCGCTAATTGAATTTCAAAACGGTATTCTGCTGATTATCTTCTGTAGGCAATGTAATCACTTACTGGCGCTTCAATACCCAGTGATCTGAGCGCCACGGCAATTTGTGCCCTGTGGTAATTGGAATGGTTAATCACATGAAAAAACACATCCCTCACGCTGTTGCTATACCGTTCACCTTTGGTGTTGATGTAATCCACCTTTTGCTCAAGAGAATAATCCGCTAAAAGTTCATTACTCATAGCGTGATTGGCATTGTTAAGCAATTTAAGGTCAGTAAACTTGTGAATCTCCCAAACCCCGTAAGCCAGTTCTTTTTTTTCGATGCGGTTGTTCCAGATGTGGTGGGCGTTGATGATGTGGTTAATCAATGACACGCATTTTTCATTTAGCTCATTTTCCTTCATGTTCAACAGGGCCACAAAAGCCGCGTTAGCCACACGGTTGTAGTCGAATAATTCCATAAAAAACGGTTTTAAACCTGATTCTGATACCATATCTCTTTTTTTAAAGCACTTACAAATGCTCGTAAAGATTGTGCTTAAGCACCAAAAGCACAAGTCCGGTTGTGGATATTATTGATAATTTTTCAAGAACACGGCTCTTCATTCTTCTGCACCCTCCAACAATTCGTGAAATCTTGTCACTATTTGTATAATTCGTGAAACCTGACCGCCAAGGCCTAATTCGGCCAAAGCACTTGCTCGCTCATCCCGATAGAATCGGGACCACCGGCTGTTTGCCGGAGGCGGTTTAGCGGCGTTTTCCAGCAGGCAGTTCGGAAAGATAGAAACTTCAATCTTTTTAAGCTTTTAAACATTCAGTCTGATTTCCAATTTCTGATTTCTAATTGGGCAGTATAGAACTTTCTAAACTCCTTCCCACAAGCTGGATCAAATATGCACTGAACATTTGCCCCCTTCTAAACCATCAAACGCTCAAACAAGTCCTTTTTTTCGGCCTCTGTTAAATCGCGCCATTCGCCGGGTTTTAGTTTACCCAAGGCGATGTTCATTATCCTTATCCTTTGCAATTTAATAACCTGATAGTTATAAGCATTGCACATACGCCGAATTTGGCGGTTAAGCCCCTGGGTCAGGCTGATTCTGAAAATGCGTTTTGAATTGGGCTCCAGACTTACGACACAGGGTTTGGTTTTTTCGTTTTGTATGGTTATGCCTTCCGAAATTTCTTTTAAAAATTGTTTTCGCACGGGCAGATTTAAGGTAACAATGTATTCTTTTTCATGCCCATGGGCCGAATTGGCAATCTTGTCTATCCATTCGCCCTGATTGGTCAACAAAATCAAACCTTCTGAATCTTTGTCCAAACGTCCTATAGGGTATACGTTTTGCACATGCCCAACTGCATCAATAATATTTCCTTCTATTTTTTCGCTGGTGCACACGATGCCTTTAGGTTTGTGATACGCGATGAGGGTTTGCACAAAGGGTTTGGCCTGTAGTTCCTCCCCATCAATCAAAATCACATCGCCTTCTTTTATCTCTGTGCCAAAACTCGCCGTTTTGCCGTTCACCTTCACTCTTTTTTCATCCAAGAGCTCATTGGCCTTGCGACGGGAGCAGTAACCGGTAGTGGCAATGTATTTATCAACCTTCATGCACAAAGGTATTTAAATAAATTCAGAGCCGGCCGGGTTCTAATCTTTCAAGGCTCTAAACCTTTTCACCATTCATGAAATTTTGCGTCTATCAGTAAAAGTGGTGATTTCGTGTCTTTCTTTAGGTCATAAGCATGCTCTTAGCCTTGCCCTGAATATATCTAAGGGGCAGCGATTGCTGAGTCGAAGAGTTAAAAACCAAAAGGCTTAATTTAGGCAGTAGAGAACTTTCTAAACCTGAAACCTTATATACCCTCAACCTTCTTTAATTAATTGCTATTCGTGAAAACCTTTTATTATTTGTAAATTCAGATGCTGTTAAAATTCAAGCCAATTTTACTATTTATCCATTCTTAAATAAACAAACACAATTGCCTTACCTTATCAAGTAATTTGGCATGCGTATTGACCTGCTCAAAAATCCCATTAACTTTACGGCATGACATTTATGCAGCGCCTCAAATTTTACGGAATTGGACTCGTTTTAGGCCTTTTTGTAGTGTACGCCATGTTTGGCAACCGCACCTGCTCCTCACCCAATGAAATAAAAATGTACGAACTGGCCCGCCAGCATTTTGTACTCTCTGAAAAGGCCCAATGCAAATTGAATTGCCTGAGGAAAAATGTTGATTTATTGAAAATAGAATTAAGGCACTTTGAAATCAATTACGATGTGAGCGCCCCCAGAAACAAGCCCTGCGGTGAATATTTTGTACTTCCAAAGGAGGAATTCAAAGGCCAATATGCCTATAAAATTCTGATGTTGGATTGCGACACCATAACGCGCATCAACGACATACAAATCAATGCCGATATCCGTTGCCAATGTCAATAGAGCCCCTGTACACCGATGAATTTTTTATGAAAGAAGCATTCAAGGAAGCCCAAAAAGCGCTTGAGGCCGGTGAAGTTCCGGTTGGTGCTGTGGTTGTGGCGGGAGACCGTATCATTGCCCGGGCTCACAATTTTACAGAACGTTTGAATGACGTTACAGCGCATGCCGAAATGCAAGCCATTACCTCCGCAGCCAACGCTTTGGGCGGAAAATACCTTAACGAATGTACCCTCTTTGTAACCCTCGAACCCTGTGTAATGTGTGCTGGTGCTTTGTACTGGGGCCAGCTGGGTCGCCTGGTGTTTGCAGCTGCTGATGAAAAACGCGGTTACAGGTTAATAGAAAAATGCTTGTTACATCCAAAAACCAAAACAACTTCAGGCCTCATGGCACCAGAATGCGAACAGTTAATTAAGGATTTTTTTAAAAAGAAACGCAAGTGATATCCTTTTGTATACTTGAACCTAACAAAATCATTATCCAATGAAAAAAATTTTTCTTTTAATTCTGCTTGTTTTAGTTTCAGTTGGCTTTTATAATTTTTCAAAAGCTCCGGGCAAATTCCATCAAACTTCAGCAATACCCCCAAAAACGGTTTATCTGAAACACCCCTTGGCGGCCAACCTTGATGTCTTTTTTGCTCAAACTACTGTTTTTACCTTGTATATTTTTCAAAGTGGCAGTACGCAGGACTTAAAACTGCTGATTAAAAAACTAAGCCAGGATAAAGCGTTAAATAGTTGTGTGACCGGCAGCGTTAACGGGGATTTTCAGGCTGTAGAGGTAAGCTTAAAACAAATACAAAACAAAGCTTGGTTTGTTAAATGGTTAAAAAATGCGGGATTACAAACCATAAAGATTAATAGCGACCCGGTAAAAAGCATTGATGCGATTTGATTTCTGAAGTATATAAACTAAAAGGCCACAGCAGCTCAGTTGTGGCTTTTTTATTTAATTTTGCGTCCTATGAAAGCCGAGCAACTCTTATTTGAATCCGTGAGATCAGGTCTTAAATCCCTCTATGGTCTTGATACCAGCACCATCAGCTTTCAGAAAACACGAAAAGAGTTTGAAGGAGATTTTACCTTAGTCACATTTCCTTATACCAAAGAAACTAAAAAGTCGCCCGAACAATTGGCGAACGCATTGGGTGCTTTTCTGCTCGAGAACAACGCCCAGGTTCAGGCTTTTAATGTAGTGAAGGGTTTTTTAAACATTTCTTTATCCTCCGGCTTTTGGCTGAACTTTTTTGAAACCGTGAAGTCTAATTCAAGTTTTGGATTTCAAAAAGCCCAATCCACCGGCAAAACCATTATGGTGGAGTATTCTTCGCCAAACACCAACAAACCTCTGCATTTAGGGCATATCAGAAATATTTTGCTCGGTTTTTCGGTGGCCAGAATTCTGGATGCGAACGGACATACTGTTATCAAAACCAATTTGGTGAACGACAGAGGTATTCATATTTGTAAGAGTATGCTGGCCTGGGAAAAGTATGGAAAAGGAGAAACACCTCAGAGCAGCGGTTTGAAAGGCGATCACCTGGTTGGAAAATACTATGTGGAGTTTGACAAAGCCTACAAAAAGGAAATTGTTCAATTGATAGAGCAGGGCACAAGTAAAGAAATAGCAGAGAAAGAAGCTCCGCTGATGAAAGAGTGCCAGGAAATGCTCAGGCTCTGGGAAAAAGGAGATGAAAAAGTGTTGAAGCTCTGGAACACCATGAATGGATGGGTTTATGAGGGATTTGATGTGACCTATAAAAGTTTGGGTGTTGATTTTGATAAGATTTATTACGAAAGCAATACCTATTTGAGAGGGAAGGAAGTAGTGCAACAAGGACTTGAAAAAGGTTTGTTTTATAAAAAAGAAAACGGTTCCATTGCCATTGACCTGAGTGCAGATGGATTGGACGAGAAGATTATTCTCAGAGGGGATGGCACCAGTGTTTACATTACACAGGACATGGGCACGGCCGTGGAGCGATTCATGGATTATCCTCAACTCAATCAAATTGTTTATACCGTTGGCAACGAACAGGATTACCATTTTAAGACACTGTTTAAGATTCTCGAAAAACTGAATTACACCTGGGCGAAAGAATGTTATCACCTCAGCTACGGTATGGTGGAATTGCCCGAAGGTAAAATGAAAAGCCGTGAAGGCACTGTGGTAGATGCTGATGACCTGATTGAAGTGATGTACAACACCGCCAAAGCCACAACGGAAGAGTTGGGTAAGGTGGATGATTTTTCGGCTACTTTACAAAACCGTGAGTATGGGCGCTCTTAAGTATTTTATTTTAAAGGTGGATCCAAAGAAAAAAATGCTCTTCGACCCTAAAGAAAGCATCGATTTCAACGGGCACACAGGGCCCTTTATTCAATACACTCACGCCCGAATTAAATCAGTGTTGCGTAAATCCAACGAAAACGAAGCGGTTTACCTCATCGCTGAACTTCATCCTTTGGAAAGGGAAATATTACGCGGCATTTACGACTTTGAAGCCGTGATGGAAGAGGCGGGAAAAACCTATTCTCCGGCCTTAATTGCCAACTATGCTTATGAACTCACCAAACTCTTCAATCGGTTTTATCACGACCTGAGTATTCTCAAAGAAGAGGATGCCAACAAACGCAGGTTCCGCTTGGCCCTTTCGGCAAGTTGCGCACAGGTACTGAACAATGCCATGGGTTTACTGGGCATACAGGTACCCGAAAGAATGTAAAACAAAAACGCCATCTTTTTGAGATGGCGTTTCATTTTCTTAGGCGTTTAGTTCCGGTGGATTCACCTG
>JALOMJ010000125.1 GCA_025455485.1 Bacteroidia bacterium
TCAAAGGCATGCTCCGCGTCAATAATGGCGGCTATGCCTCCGTTGCGCTGCACATTGGCAATGGCGTGTATGGCCAAAGTGGTTTTGCCGGAAGATTCAGGTCCGTAAATTTCTACCACGCGGCCTTTGGGTAAACCACCAATGCCCAGGGCAATGTCTAAACCCAGGGAGCCTGTAGAAATGGCTTCCACCGGATCTACCTGGCTGTCGCCCAGTTTCATAATGCTGCCCTTGCCATAAGTTTTCTCGAGTTTATCGAGGGTCAGTTGCAGGGCCTTTAGTTTTTCGGCGTTGACCGATTTTTTTGGTGTTCCGTTCATAGATGCTTCAATTGCGTCGATCACATCGTCTGCGTTTTTCTTTGCCATGATATATACTTTTTAATTCGGTAAAAATCGAGTGTTTGTAATGGTTAAAGAGGAGAAAATTAAACCGTTCATGCATACTAATTGGGTTTTTATGATTTGGGCGTCTCCCTGAATCAGAAAAACAAAATAAACACATCGGCCGTTTTCGATTCAGGGTCGGGCCCTCCGCTCTAGTCCCGCAGCACTTTGCTGTGTTTTACAGGCTGCGGTGTCTTTTTGTTATCACAAAAAGCCTCCTCGCTCTTAAACACTACGCAAAGTGCCCGCGGGAGCTGTCGCTGCGGTCCTCCAAAGGAGTCCTTCGGACCTGGCGCAAACCCCGGTAAGGTTGGCAACATCCTGCACTTAAAAGTGGTAAATCCTCTTTTTCATCCGTATAAATCATCCCGATTTCAACTCATCCAAACTGTCGCCAAACCCCAAAATATTTTAATTTCGTTGGTTCTTAATTAAAAACTAGTTTAAACTTGGGTTTAGTTTCTAAAATACAAACCTTAACCGGGCTTTCACCAGAGGCTGTAAGCTGGCTCAACAATGCCCTTGAAACCTTTTCGTTTAAGAAAAATGAGCTTGTTTTAAAAGAAGGCAAGGTATGTCAATACCTCTATTATATTAATAAAGGTATGGCTTACGGCTACTACCATCTGCAAGACCATGAAGTTTGCAATTGGATTGCCAGAGAAAACGATTTTGCCACCTCCTACTATAGTTTTATTTCTCAACAGCCCTCCTACGAAATCATTGCCTGTTTTGAAGATTGTAGTGTTCAGGCTATTTCGTATGCTCAACTCAACGAGATGTACCGTTTATTTCCGGAGTCGGAAAGAGCAGGACGATTGATTTTGGAAGAATATTATTCACGATTGGAAGAACGTTTGATTTCCATACAATTTAAATCGGCCAAGGAGCGCTACCTCACGCTTCTGAAAAACCGTCCCGAAATTATTCAGCGCGCTCCGCTGGGCCGCATTGCCTCTTACCTGGGCATGAAACAGGAAACCCTCAGCCGCATTCGCGCCGAGAAAGAATAAAGCCCCCGGTAAACCCCGAAAGGGTTTTCGAATTCATCCGGTAAACCCTTTCGGGGTTTACTCAAAAGCGCATCCAATTCATTTTTTGATTTAGGTCAAATGCCTCCTCCTGCAGATCCAATAGTTTTGCGCTATAATCGTAAACCTATTTATACCATGAAAAACAAACTTTTGCTTTTTGCCTCTTCCCTCATGCTTTTGGTTTCCTGCATGAAAGAAATGAGCGAATCCATCAGGGACGAAAGCGCCGGACTGAACGGAGGCTTTGAAAAAACAAAAAACAATTTACCGCTCAACTGGCTGGTGTACACCCAAAACACAACAGGCGATGGCGACTTTACCATTTTAATTGACAGCGTCAAGGCCGCAGAGGGAAAACGCTGTTTGCATTTTGCAGTAATAGACTGCTCCAATAAGGGCGGACGTTTTTCTCCCGGCATCAGCACTGAAATAAAAGCTCAGGCGGGTAACACGTATAAAATCACCTGCAAAATTAAAAACCAGGGTGCTGCTTTTTGCATTCGATTGAGTGGTGTCAATGCCTTTGAATCCTCAACCGGACCCGAACTCCGCTCCGCAGAAACCATCCCCGAATGGCGCGACATTGAGCTGGAGTATACCCCTGCAAAAAACATGGAAAAATTACGTTTGGAAGTGAATGTGCTGGGCGCAGGAGATTTTTGGATAGACGGTATTCAAATTATACCACTCGATTAAGTCGAAAAATTGGTTTAAGCGATAAACCATCAAGCACATCCGTAGAAGTATTTTTAAATTTTATGTTGAAGCAAATATTATTTTTTTGTTAATTTTCTGCTTTATAACTTAAACGTGCGCCGGACTTACGTGCAATGTATTTGCCACATTTTTCCCAAGCAGGAAAAAATAAAGATTAAACTAAAGCAACATATACGCCTCCTGGCACCTGTAACCGATTTGTATTTTCGGTTTATACTTGTCAATATTCCTTTGGTACTTTTGTTGAGAATTGTTGATTCTGTTTTTCTTAATCAACTCAATACCTTTTATCCTCCGCCTAGTTTTCACCTTCTGTTAAGCTCAATCATAACAGATACATTGTTACATATCAAAATACTGGTTTGTTTATTTCCTGCTTACTATCTTCTTTTTCTTATTCATAAGCGTTTGGCAAGCGTCGTTTGGTTTTTTTGTTTATTTCTGTTTCTTGCCCTTTCTGTTGTGCTGACAATATATACAGCGTGTAGCACTGAATTGCTTGATTCGGTTATCACCTCATACAATTATGAAGATGCTATTCATGTTATTCAGCCTTACCTGTATTTATTGGGTTGGCTCATTAGCATCCCCGTTGTATTTTTTGCAGTTGCGCTTGCATTGTATTTTGTTTTAAAAAAACACAGGTGGTCCTCTTTCGGGCAAATGCGCCGGAGCACAAAATTTAGTTTACTTCTGCTTTTTACTGTTATCACTATTTTACCGCATGATTTTGTGAAAGGAATGTTAAGCACCAAACACCCTTTTGATGAAGTAATACTAACCAACAAACTAAGCTATCTTTTAAGCGATATTGCCTCATCCATCAATAAACCAAAGGAAGAGCTTTTAATCAAAGATTACCAACGTTATTTTCCTCAAAGAAAATTCACGAGTGTTCATTACCCTCTGCTTCACAAGTCTGCTGAATACCACGATGTGTTGAGTCCGTATTTTAATTCGTTTGAAAGTCCGCCAAACCTTGTGTTTGTGGTGATGGAATCAATGGGCAGAGACATATCCGGCAGAAATGCAACCTTAAATAGTTTTACACCATTTTTGGATTCTCTGGCTGAACACAGTTTAAGCTGGGATAATTTTGTTTCAACCTGTGAAAGAACCTACAACGTTATGCCATCTTTGTTTGGCTCGCTGCCCTATGCCGAAAAGGGATTTGTAAATCTGGCTGAAAAACAGCCCCCGCATTACAGCCTCATACATAACTTAAAAAACAATGGTTACCATACCAACTTTTTTTATGGAGGCTGGGGCGGGTTTGATAGGATGAATACATTTTTCCACCGGCAAAACATCGATTATTTTTTAGTACACTTCGGGAAAAAGTACAGCCCTATGAATTTACGCGAAAAAAAATCCTGGGGCTACGGCGACATGGCTTTGTTTGACAGAGCCATGGAAATAATAGATTCGGTGAATACACAACCAAGATTGGATATTCATTTAACCTTAACCAACCATCAACCCTGGAAATTCAATGAACAAAAAGCATACATCAATAAACTCCGGATTTACCTTGATAAATCGAACTTTTCAGAATCAACCAAAGAAAGAGCATTAACCGAGAAGAACAAATATTCGGCCATTTTATATGCCGACGATGCGCTAAGAAAAATGATGGCCGCTTATAAGAAACGACCCGGTTATGAAAACACCATTTTTATTTTTACCGGCGATCACGCCATTTGGAATAATCCCCTAAACGGCATCAAAAGATACCATGTGCCCTTTTTAATTTACTCACCAAAATTAAAACACGGAAAAAGATTCCCGGCTGTAAACACACATTTAGATGTTGCCCCCAGCATAGAAGCCTTTTTAAGTTCAAAGTTTGGGTTACACTTTCCTGCCATAAGTCATTATTTAGGCTTTACGTTTGATACAGTGCCTTACTTCAGAAATCAGCGCACCCAAATTTTTAAGCTGAGCAAGAAAAAGGTCAAACATTTAATTGCAGGCACATACTATTTGGATGATGATGACGTATTCTTGCTGGATTCTTTATTAAACACCACTCCCGTTGAAAATAGTTTACTAAAGAAAAAACTAATCAATCAGAGAGGTGTTATAAATACCATTCACGAAAACATCCCGAATTTGGGGACGATTTTACCTGAAAAAGATTACTACGCTAACAATCCAATCTATCCCTACTTTCCAATTCACCTGCAAACAGAGGAATCAAAGTCATTCCTTTCAGAAATCAAAACTGAATATCAAGATACGTCCTTATACCTCTCTGAAAATACAGAGTATTTTGGTTTTGCATCCCTTAGTTTAAAAAAGAATTGCTTTAATCTTGCTTACTTTTATATAGATTTTAATTACGATGTGGTTTCAAAACAAAAAAACTGCAATGTAAGTCTGAACATTTCCGGCAATAATTCCGGGGGAGAAATGATCTTTTGGAAGGAATATCCGCTCGATGAAACAAAAACATTGGCGGAAAATTTTAGCGTAAAAGAAACCCTTGTGCTGAGCCAGAAAAATCTCAGAGACTGTTCAGAAATAAAAATTTATTTATGGAACAAAAACACCAGTGCATTAAAAATCATTGGTGAGCCCAAAATTTATCTAAGTTTGGAGTAAACAATAGCGTGAAGAGACTCGTTTTTATCCTTGTATCTGTCGTTTATTTGTATTCATGCAAAAAAAATGACACTATGGCGCCGGTTCCAAAGCCGGTTGCAGTTATTCCTCCAGCACCAACAATGGATACAGTACCAAACTACCTAGGACACAGGGGCTCAGGGGCCGATGCCTGGAGTGGAAAAGATACTGCCTTACCTCAGGAAAACACCTATGATGCCATAGTTTTGGGCTCAGAATTACTGGATGGTGCTGAAATGGATATTCAAATGAGTGCCGATGGTACTATCTGGCTTTGGCACGATGATAAAATTAACGCTGCTTTGCCACAATCCGAATTAAGTGTACCGTGTTTAACCGATAGTGAAGTGTTGGCCTATTTAGCACCAGGTAAAAAAATAAATACCCTTCACTCGGTGCTCGTTTGGCTGAGCCAACATCCTAAAAAGGTGTTTTCACTTGATGTTAAAGGCTATTTTACATCCTGTTCAACACTTAATTCAGACAACTATTTCGATAGAATGACGGATTCTTTAAAAGCCATGCTTACTAAATACAATTTAACGGATAGAGTGTTGGTTGAAACAGATTATCAAAATTTTCTCGATTTCATGAAAAATAAACTGCCTGCTGTAGAAACTTATTTATTGGCATACTCTGATTTAAATACCGCTATCAATACAGTTCTCAACAAAGGTTATAAAGGGGTGTCAATGAATTTTTCCGACAGCAGCCTTACTGTTAAAAACACTAAACGATTAAGAGAAAATGGCTTGAAAATTCAACTTTGGTCGTTTTACAGTGAAACGGCAATCAACAGTGTTTTACCTTTTAAACCCAATTACATTCAAACCGGTTTAATAAAATAACCCATAAAAACAACGCCGGCACAATTACCAGTAAAAAAATCCAAGTGGTGCTGAAAGTCAAAACCTGAGTGTATTCCCAAAATTAATTGTGGCTCCCATTTTCGGATTTTTTTAAGAACAAAAATGCGATCGTCTTGAGGGTTATAATAAACACCACCCCACTTCCAGTGTTTTGTATCCTGCCACAGGCCTCCGTATTCGCTTTCTTTCATGGCAACCGAGTATAAAATACATTACTTTTTATCAGTGCGTTCATATTCAAACAGTTCGTTTTCCTTCCACGGGCTCTGTCCCTGCCAGTTGGAGGAAGGATGAATGATTTTTTGTTCATGTATGCACTTAACCACATCTTCTTCCAGAACATAAGTGGTTTTGAAGCGTGGAGAAAAAAAGCTAGCCTTATCCATACGGATTAAAGTGTCGGCCAAAACCAAACCCTTATCAAAATACCGGTAATGAATGGTGTCGTTGGTGTTAGCATAAAGCAGGTTCAAATCCTGCCCTATGCGAAAAGCCGCCAAAACAGAATGTGAAGCCAGAGAGTCAGGAAGTACTAACTGCTTCGAAGGCGTTTGATGAGATGATTCATAACAGGAAACAAGGCTTAAACAAAAGATGAGAAGCTCAGTTTCCCGCAAAACTCGCGGGAAGAAATTCCGGCTATTTTTTATCGCGCAAAAAATTTCTTCAGCAAAGGTATTCTTACATGTACTTACCCTGCATGAGGTACTGTTGCACATAATCTTTCACGCCGTCTTCCAAAGCGGTAAACGGCGTTTTGTATCCCTGCCTTATTAATTTTTCCATTTTGGCTTCGGTAAAGTACTGGTACTTGTCGCGAATATCAATGGGTGTATCAATAAATTCAATCACCGGCTCCTTTCCCAATGC
>JALOMJ010000126.1 GCA_025455485.1 Bacteroidia bacterium
GTTGAGTGTATTTACATTTCCGGTGGTAGTGGTGGGAGGTGCGGTAAAAGTGTAGGTAAAGTTAGTGGATACCGCGCCTGCAGTTGCACTTAAGGTAAGCGGACTATTAGGACAGGCCGAATTCAGTGGGCCATTCGCATTAAACATGCTTAAAGCAATATTGGGTGATAAATTTAAAATACCCACCGAGAATGTGGCTTGCCCTTTACACCCAACGCTATCCACCAGCACTGTGTAAGTGGCCGTAACGGTTGGGTTAAAGATTGGCGTATGGCTGGTGTTTGGGAATAAATCGTTGGCTTTAGGAACCACTGTAGACGTAATTGGAGAAGTGTATGTGGGTGCAAAAAAAGTATAGGTTGTGTTGGCCCCCCCTGAAGAAGTAAAGCTAAACGCAGTGCCCTCGCAAACGGAAGGCGTAGAAAGTGCCACAGTTGGAAATAAACTCAATTGGTTTATAGCTAAGGTTGCTGTTCCCCGACAACCAACACTATCCACTGAAACGGTGTAGGTGGAAGGAAATAAGGTGGTGGAGTGGGTAGTAAAATTTACGGACCCCGTTTGTAAAGCCGTATTTGGTGGTGCTGTAAACGTGTAATTGGTGCCGGAACCTCCCGTAGAATTTAGTGAAAATGTGGTGCCTGGACAAACCGAATTATTAAATGCGGAGGAGGTGAATACAGGATTAATGGTGAGTATACCAACGGCAATGGTGGAACTTCCCACACAGCCGGTACTGGCAGAATTTACTACATAATTCCAGTTAGGAAGAAATCCTCCGGCAGATGGGGTATGCACGGCGGTTCCGGTGGTGCCGGTGCCAATCGTAACACTTGTGCCGGCCCCGGATACGGCAATAATCGTGTAATTAACTCCTCCTGTAGCATTGAGGGAAAGGGATGTGTTTGGACAAACTGAAGCAGATGAAGGCGTTAGCGTTGGTGATAAGGTTAATAAACCAATACAAATACTCGCCTGCCCCGGACAGCCAAAATAGTTTACGTCCACCGTATAACATCGAGGAAATGTTGTGGGATTTCGAACAATAGAATTGCCGTTGCCAACAATTGGTCCACCAAAATTTTGTGTCCAGGTGTGACCACTCACCGCAGAGGTTTGAACCGAAATGGCCGTTAACTGAACGCTGCCCCCCGGGCAAACGGAGGGACTGGAAGCTGTTAATGTTACGGGGATGGTAGACGTGGTAAACACCTGTGCCGTTTGTTCAAGGGTACAGGTGCCTGCTGCCCCGGTATGGGTTAAAATGGCCGTATACGTGCCTTGGGCTGCAGGAGAGGTACATTGGGCTACTGCCAAACCCGAAGGGTTTAACCATTGTATGCCCGTGGTCACTGTTCCCGGCGCAACGTTAGTGCCTGTTTGCGCACTTGCCGTTGTGGTGAAGCAAAGCGGAGAACCAACGCACAGGGATTGTGTGGGTGGTCCGGCTGCAAAAGTGGCGGATTGCACGGCTATGGCTATAGTATTGCTAACAAAACAACCCACAGCATTAAAACCCTGAAGCGTGTAGGTGGCATTTGCCGTAGGGGTAATTGTTAATGGGTTAAGACCAACTGTTGTTGTTCCGCCTCCTCCCGCTGAGGCAATCCAGGTAAAGGTGGTGGCGCCATTGGCTGTTAAATTCATGGGTATGCCTGAACACACTACTGTGCCTGGGGTTGAGGGCTGGATGAAGGCCGAGGTAGGACAAAACACAGTTGGCACAGGAGAGGCCTGAACGTTACCAATTAAAAGGCTGGCCGTAGTAAAGGCAAAGGCGTTAATGGTATATTCCCCGCAACACGGAAAGGTGGCTACAATTAAAGAGTTCACCGGAGCGCCAAAGGTGGTAAAGGTGGCGGCACAGGAAGGAGTAGCGTTTGGTGCTATAATGGACCAACTGTTAAAAGCAGACCCGGCTTGAGTGGCGGTGATAGCCGCTATAACCGTATTTGCCCCGGGAGTTGCGCTGTAACACTGCGAAGCCGGCGTAACCGAAGCATTAAAAGCCTGGGATTTTAACTGATAAGCAGAGCAGGAAAGTAAAAAGATAAATAAGTAGCCTGAGAGTCGTTTCATAGTATGGTATTGTTCAGCTAAATTACGTTAATTGTTGGAATAGTAATGCAATATTCCCTCAATGAAAATCGAGTTTTAATAACTCGTAAATGTAATAAAGTACTTTATTCCTGCAAAATCAATTTTTACCAGAGAACTGAAATTGAATTTTCACCAGAATTCAACAAAACAAATAATATACCCTTAAATTCATTTACTTTCGCGCTTTAATTGAATAATAATAAACCTCTATGCAATTAAAATACAGTTCCCTCCCAAAAGCCGTGTTGCTACTCGAAGATGGCAAAGTGTTCGAAGGCCGGGCAGCAGGAAAAATAGGCACCACCACAGGAGAGATTTGTTTTAATACCGGCATGACCGGGTATCAGGAAATATTTACCGACCCATCGTATTACGGGCAAATTGTGGTGATGACCAATCCCCACATTGGTAATTACGGTATAGAAGAAAGTGAAGTGGAGAGTAATTCCATTAAAATAGCCGGCCTCATCTGTAAAAAATTCAATCAGAATTTCTCCAGAAAACGTGCGCAAAAAAGTTTGCAACAGTATTTTGAAGCCTCGGGTACAGTGGCCATTTGTGAGCTGGATACCCGCGCCATTGTGCGTTACATCCGCGATAAAGGCGCCATGAACTGCATCATCTCCTCTGAAATAACTGATGTGTCTGAGCTTAAAAAACAATTGGCCAAAGTGCCCTCCATGGCAGGACTTGAATTATCGTCTAAAGTAAGCACACAAAAAGCCTATACCATCGGCAATCCTGAGGCGAGTTACAAAGTAGCCGTGATGGATTTTGGCGCCAAAACCAACATATTGAGGTGTTTGATGGAAAGAGACTGTTACCTGAAAGTTTTTCCTCAAAAGGCCACACTAGAAGAAATACTCCAATTTCAGCCGGACGGCATCATGCTTTCGAATGGTCCCGGCGACCCTGGCGCCATGCCTGAAGAGAGTCAACTTGTGAAAGCCCTGGTAGAAACAGGCAAAGCAGTGTTTGGCATTTGTTTAGGACACCAGTTGCTGGCCCAATCGCAAGGCATCAGCACCTATAAAATGCATGCCGGTCACAGAGGCATTAACCACCCCGTTCAAAATACCATCAGCGGCAAAAGCGAAATCACTTCGCAAAACCATGGCTTTACAGTAAATGCCGAAGAAATAAGTAAAAACCCCAACATTGAAATCACGCACGTGAATTTGAATGACAAAACCATTGAGGGCATACGGCTGAAAAACACCAAAGCCTTTTCGGTGCAATACCACCCTGAATCCAATCCGGGCCCTTACGATTCCCGTTATTTATTTGATGAGTTTGTAAATAACATGGCCACTCAGAAAGCCAAAGGGTAATTATCCCGTTGTTATTTCACCTCTTCAAAATCAACGTATTCGCCTTCCTGGTCGCTTGCTTTGCGCAGCCTGCTTTTCGACTGTTCTTGTGCAGCATTGTTCAAGTTTGTGGAAGGAGGAACATCTTTTGAAGGCCCAGCTTTTTTTCTGTTTCTAAACAGTGCACTTAGCTGGTAAATGGTCCAGATGATGATGAGGGTCCAGATAATATCACGCATAATTGAATTGCTAAGGTAAACGAAGCGCTGTAATTTAATTAATGGCAAGGGTTAGAGTTTGTTAATTTTTATTTGTTGCTTGTTTGGGCGTGTCCCCTAAAGCGAGCTGCCTGTGTTTTTTCCAAAGCACCTCTGCTTTAGGGGCCGGGCCACTCCGGGCTCCGCTCCGGCTTTTTAATGCAAGCCGGCATTCGCCTCCCGCATTAAAAGAGCTAAACCCTTCGTGTCCCTCACGCATATCCGGAGTCATTTGTTCATTCAATTTTTCAGGCTTGTTAATAGTGCATAATATTTAAAAATTCAGCTGCCCCTAAACCTAAAGAATTACTCGAATTTGATACTTTTGCGCAAATTTTAACTCCCATACATGGAAACCTTAGAAAAAGAAAATGCCAATTACGAGAGCCAATTGAACGATTGGATCAAAGACGAAAAAGCAGCCATTGATTTAATAAGCGCCATTGGAAAACTATGGTTTGACAAATCAATTGAATTAATTCTCTTCAGAAATCAGTTGGTCGACAGAAGTGCCAGCCAAATTATGAACCTGCACCTTTACGCAAAGGATATAGTTAAAAAACCAATTACCGTGTATGATACAGTTGAACTCGCAAATGAAATTTACAATTCAAAAGTGATTCCAAGCCGTATCGACATTGGTAAACTGGCTTACGAGTGGCACCAGGAAAACGGAAAATACAAATCAAAAACTGATTTTATAAACGATAAATTAAAAGATCTTATTGGCAAACCAAGCACCATTACACCGAAGGACGTAGTGTTATATGGATTCGGGCGCATTGGTCGTTTGGCTGCACGCGAGTTAATAACCCTTGCCGGCAAAGGCGAACAACTGCGTTTACGCGCCATCGTAACCCGTGGCAATAGCAGCGAAGAAATTGTAAAACGTGCCGATTTGCTGCGCACCGATTCGGTACACGGCACATTTCCCGGAACGGTAATTGAAGATCTTGAAAACAAAACGCTTATCATCAACGGGCACACTGTGCACATGATTGATGCGAAAAACCCTGAGGATGTGGATTACACCCAGTATGGTATTACAAACGCTTTATTAATTGACAACACCGGGGTGTTTCGAGATGATAAAGAATTGAGCCGTCATTTAAAGGCAAAAGGCATTGATAAAGTGTTGTTAACTGCCCCGGCCAAAGGCGATGTGCCCAATGTGGTGCACGGTGTTAATCATGAGACCGTAGATTTAAAAACTCAAAAAATATTTTCGGCCGCCTCCTGCACCACCAACGCCATCATGCCAATTCTTTATGTCATTGACAAAGAACTGGGCATTCAAAAAGGACACATTGAAACCGTGCACTCTTATACCAATGATCAAAACCTGCTTGATAATTACCATAAAAAATACCGTCGTGGTCGCTCAGCAGCCTTAAACATGGTGATTACCGAAACGGGTGCCGAAAGTGCTTTAAAGAAAGTATTGCCCCACTTAAGCGGTAAATTTACGGCCAACTCGGTGCGTGTGCCTACCCCAAACGTTAGCCTCGCCATATTAAACCTGAACATCGATAAAGAAACCAGCATAGATCAGGTAAATGAAATCATAAAAAAATACGCTTTGGAAGGCAAGTTGGTGGAGCAAATTCAATATGCCTTCAGCAATGAGTTGGTGAGTACCGATGTTATTGGAAATCCCTGTCCGAGTGTTTTCGACAGCCAGGCCACCATTGTGTCGCCCGATAAAAAAAGCATCGTGCTGTATGTATGGTATGATAATGAATACGGCTACACCCGTCAGGTGATTCGTTTCAGCAAACACATCAGCGAGGTGAGAAGGGCCCATTATTATTAGTGCCAAAAAGCACACTGTGAATAAAGGGAAGCAAAGCACTTCCCTTTTTTATTGTTTATACGGTTGCTGCTCAGTATAAGGTAATTAATTTAACCGATTGAAAAGGTAAAAGACAAAAGACCACTGCATTGAAATTAAGAAAAATTCATTTTTTTTTTGTTTTTCAACCAAGTCTAAAGTTGTACATTTAAGGATTAACAAAACCAAACCAAACCATGAAACACATTTTGATTATTTTTAGTTTACTGTTTAGTATGCTGCTTACCGCACAAGCACCAAAAGGCAAAGCCACCGTGGGAACGGTATATGGGCAAAAAATTGATGAAGTTGGTGCAATGTCTTCCACAGACATTTACCCGATGATTGCCAATGGCGATACAACCTTTGTTAAAATAAAAACAAAAGTACTCACCTCCTGCGCATCAGAAGGTTGCTGGCTCACATTTTTTGTGAATGATAGTTTACCCGCCATTGCTAAAATGAAAGACCATGCTTTTTTTGTGCCACTAGACATACAGGGAAAAACAGTGGTTATGGATGGAAAATGTTATATGAAAATTACCAGTGTGAAAGAACTGAAGCACCTTGCCGAAGACGCCAAAAAATCCAAGAAAGAAATTGATGCCATCACCCAGCCTAAAAAACAAATTGTATTTGTTGCAAGCGGTGTTTTAGTGGTAAGGCCTGATTAAACATTCAAAACCATTTACAGTGCAAACCGTTAAACCCGATTTGGCCAGCCTTACTCTGGAAGAGGAAATTCGAAAAACCGTCAGGGATGTACCTGATTTCCCAAAACCCGGAATTATGTTTAAAGACATTAC
>JALOMJ010000007.1 GCA_025455485.1 Bacteroidia bacterium
GGAAGTACAACGTCCGCACTCGGTGCAGGTATAAGCATCAAGCAGGTTTTTCCAGTTCAGGTCCAGCACATCTTTTACACCAAAACGTTGAGGGTTGTTTGGGTCTGTTTTGGCTTGATAAGCGGGATCAAAATTCGGAGCCACCACATCGGTTACCGAATCCAGGGTATTGATCTCTCCTTTAGCTTTGAGGTTGGAATAATAGGTGTTAGGAAAAGCCAGTAAAATGTGCAGGTGTTTAGAATAGGGCAGGTAATTTAGAAAGGCAAAGATGCCTACAATGTGCAACCACCAGCAAAACCGTTCAATAAAAATCAAGGTGCCATCGCTCAAACCGCTCATCATGGGTGCAAAAAAAGAACTCACCGGAAAGGATCCTGCGTGCACATAATGTTCGTTGCCGCGGGCCTGTAAATTCTGGTCGGCCCCGTTCATCAACATCAGGGCGCTCATCAATACCATCTCTGTGATCAAGATGGCATTCGCATCGAATCGCGGCCAACCGTTCAGTTCAGCATTTAAAAAACGTTTCACTTTCACCACGTTTCTTCTTAACCAAAACACCACAACGCCAATAAACACGCCTAAAGCAAGAATTTCGAAAAAGCCAATCAGAAAATTGTAAAATCCGCCCAAAACTGAAAATGCCCTGTGGGTATTAAAGGCCCCATCCACCAGCATTTCGAGGACTTCAATATTGATGAGCACAAAACCCACGTACACCAAAATGTGCATAGCAGCACTCAGGGGACGCGTAAACATTTTACCCTGACCAATAGCCACCAACAACATGGTTTTCCAGCGCAGAGCCGGGTTATCGCTACGGTCAAGCGCTTTGCCAAGCAAAATGTTGCGGCGGATTTTAAGTGCGTTTTTGCTGAACAGCCAAACCGAAACGGCAAGCAGAAGTAAAAAAACAATGGCGCTGATCATGCGAAATTAGTTTTGGGTTTTCTTTTTGTCCTTTTTTCCGAAGATGGAGAAATGCACGTAACGTTTGGGATTGCTCTCCAAATCCTTGAGCAATCGGTCTAAACTCGCTGCTGAACTGTTCAGGTTGTTGTAAAGCGAATCATTTTTGGCCAGTTTACCAAGAGTACCTTCCCCGCGGTTAATGCGTGTCATGAGTTCGTTCAATTCCTTCATGGTAGCACTGGCGTTGGCTACCGCTGAACGCAATTGCGATTTGGCCAGGGTATCGGAAAGGTTGCTGAAATTGGTGATGATGTTGTTGAGTTTTTGTTCGTTGTTATTCAAATTGGTGCTAATATTATTCAGATTGGTCATCACATTCGATACTTTGCCCTTTTCACTGGCCACCAAATCATCCAGTTTATAGGCGGTTTGTTCCAAACTTAAAATGGCTTTTCTCACACTTTCAAACGAGCGGTCGATGTTGTCACGCGTTTTTGGGTTCAGCAGCATGGTCACCACGGTCATGGCGCTGTCAATGCTTCCAATCAAGCTCAAGGCTTTGGCTTGCAAAGGCGCAATTTGTTTGTTTACGGCTTCTCTCAGGTTTTCTTCTGAGCCTGAAAGCAGGGTGTCGCCATTTTTTACAAATTCTTTTTCCTTACTAAACTCCACCTCAACCGCTTTGGTACCCAAAAGGTCGGAGCTAACGGCTTTGGCTATCGATTTTACTGGAATGTTCACCTCTTCGGTGAGCACAAATTTTACGATCACCTGGTTTTTGTAAGGCCCCTCTTCCACCAGAGAAATGGAATTTACCTGGCCCACTTTAAAGCCGTTGATGAGCATGGGGTTGGCCGGAATAAGGTTGTCAATACGGGGGTAAATGGCGTAGAGGTAATATTTACGCGAAAGGATGTCGGAGCCTTTGAGGAAAGAAACCCCCCAAACCAGAGCGGCCACACCAAGCACCACAATCACGCCAATTTTGAATTCTTTAGAAATCTTCACAAAAGCAAGTACTTTTAAACCTTAAATATAGGTATTTTTCAGTATTCCGATTTTCGATTATGGCCCTTAAACTTCAAAACCAAAGCCTCAAGCGCAAAAGCCTTGAAGAATTTAAGCAGGCCCCAAAGCGCCCCCTGGTGCTGGTACTCGATAATGTGCGCAGCCTCAACAACGTGGGCTCGGCGTTCCGCACCGGCGATGCGTTTTTAATTGAAAGCATCCATTTGTGCGGCAGTACCGGCACCCCACCCAATAAAGAAATTGAAAAAACCGCCTTGGGGGCCACCGAAAGTGTGAGCTGGCAGTATTTTAAAAGCACCGAAGAGGCCATTCACGAACTAAAAGCCAAAGGCTATACAATTTACGCGGTAGAACAGGCCAGCGACAGTATTGCCTTGAACAAATTTGTTTACACCGGTGAAAAAACCGCTTTGGTTTTCGGCAATGAGGTGTACGGGGTCGAACAAAACGTAATAAATGTTTGTGATGGGGTGATTGAAATTCCCCAGGAGGGCACCAAACATTCCCTGAATATTTCAGTTACGGTGGGCATTGTGTTGTGGGAGATGCTGAGGGCTAAATTAATTTAAAGTAACAAAGTACAGGATATTACGTTTTATGTTTTGGGCGCATCCCTTGCGCAAAACTTGACACCCTTCTCATCAGGAAAATTTCAAAGATTCCAATCTTTCAATCCTTAACCCAGCATATTAGTTCGTGAAAGCAATAGGCCAATGAGTGAATAGCTTCTGTTTTGCCTATGTAAGGCTTACTTTTATAGTGATGAAGCCTACTCGGAAATACTTGCTCCCAATTTCTATATTTCTGAGTTGTATTTCGCCCAAATTATTTTCCCAAGCCCCGGCCAATTTTAATTTTGAACTTTCAAGCCCGGGGCAATACACTACGGCAAATGCAGTGCCGGGGTGGACGGTGGAAAGTGCGGTGAATTCTATGTCGTTTGGTGGAATAGGCTGTGTGCCGAATCCAAGTATAATTTGGACGCAAGGAAGTCCAGAATTTTCCATACTTGCCACACCAATAATCAATGTGCCTTTTCTTGGAGTGCTACCGAACTCACCATTTGGTGGCAACAATGTTGCTAGATTAAATAACACCAGCTCTCCAACCGCTCAAATTACCAGAATCAGCAGCCAGTTTCAAGTCACTTCGATTTTAAATCTACTTCAATTTGCGTTTGCGGGTTCCTGGGATGGATCACATTTGTGTTGTGAGTCTGCCTCATTTCGAATTGAGTTTTATAATTGCACGAACAGCTTAACTCCTATTCCTGCGCTTACTCTTTCCCTCACGCCAGGTAGTGGACAATGTATAGGTGTTGCGGGTTATTCATTAACAGGGCAAATTTCATGGACAAACTGGCAACAAATAAACATTAATCTGTCGTCTTATATGGGTCAGTGCATCAAAATGGTAGTAACAGTTTCTGATTGTGCTTATGCTGGGCATCATGGTTCAGCGTTTTTTGATGTCAACTTAACCAGTCAATTAGCAGGTTGGTACTCAGGAAGTATAGTACCCATTGCCGCGGGCACACCTGTAAACTTTTGTTCTGGAAGTAACCAAGCGATTTTAACAGCTCCATTAGGTTATCAAACATATCAATGGGTGGCCCCAGGAGGATTTTATATACCTCCGCCATTAGGTACCTCACCCACCTTCTCGTTCACCAATCCAATTCCTGGAATCACATACACCTGCATTGTCACAAATAATGGAATTACAACAGTCTTTCCCTTCACCATCAATCCGTCCCAAGTAAGCATTGTAGGCTTAGGCACAAGTAATACCTGTTTAGGTGGCAGCAGTGGTTCCGCAAGCGTGGTGGCCAATGGCAGCGGTTCAGGCTACACCTACACTTGGTTAAACTCTAACAGCGTTACAGTAAGCACCTCGTCGGTTGCTTCCGGACTTTCACCCGGGGTGTACTCAGTGATTGTTTCGAGCAACACCGGTTCAGCTTGCGGTATAGCGAGTTCTACCATAGCAATAGGTTCTCAGTCTAACAATGTACTTCAAACTTTTATCAAGCCTTATTGTGGCCCCGAGGCTTATTTCTGCGCTGGAGCTGGCAGTAATTTTCAATGGTACAATGGCACAGTGGCCATAGCGGCGCCACTCGGAACGGCTCAATGTTTTACCCTCAGCAATCCTACTAATGGGGGTTTTGTACATCTAAAATACGCTTCGGCACAGGGTTGCCAGGACAGTGTAAAATTTATATTAGGAAGCTCCGCTCCAGGCAATATCAGCATCCTCTCTTCAACATACGCTTGCCAGGGTACTGCCAATGGCAGCGTTGTAGTTAATTTAAACCCGGCGCCAGGAGCACAAATCGGTCAAAACACCTTTTCGGTTTTCTCGACAGGAACACTAAATCCGGTTTATTCAGCCTCATTGGCAGCCGGATTTCAAACTAGTTTTGGATTGGTTAATCTGCATGCGTCAACTTACAGCATTATTGCATTTGACGGCAGTTGCAAAAACACAAACACTTTTGTGATTGTCAATTTTCCGAACAACTATACTTTGTCAGCAAACAACACTACTTTATGCTCAGGGCATATGACAGCCGCCGGAGTCACATTTACTTCTCCCCCAAGCCCGGGGCAATACACTTACTCTTGGAGCCCTTCTAATCTCCTTGCTGGTAGCAATCAACAGTCTACCATCATTCTACAAAATACGCCTTCACCGGGTTTATTAAATACAGTGGTGTTTACTGTTGTAGTTACACCCAGCCTAATCAATTGTCCATTAAGTAAAACCATGGCCATCACCTGGGCCAATCCAATCACACCAAGCATAAGTCCTATTCCTACGCTCTGCTCTAATTCTCTAACATTTGCCATAAATGCAATTCCAATGGGTGGTGTATTTGGCAACATCAGTAATCAAGTCATAAATTCCTCAAGTGGCATCCTCACGCCATCACTTGCCAGCATTGGGTTAAATTCTTTTAGTTATAACAATTCCGTTGGGCCATGCCAGGCAGTTACTAACGCCTCTTTTTTTATCGGCGGTCCTAATGTTAGTTTGTTCGGGAGCACACAAATTTGCTCCGGGCAAAGCGGAACACTGTTTGCAACAGGCGCAAACACATACACCTGGAGCAACGGTTCTAATTCTAATTCCATCAGCGTCAGTCCTACAATAAATACTGTTTATTCTGTTACAGGCTCGCACTCTTTAGATGTGTGTACAAGCACAAAAACCATATTGGTGCAGAGTATAAATCCGCCCAACATTCAAATCAGCGGAAACAGCAGTGTTTGTGCACTTCAATCGACTACCCTGACGGCCAGCGGCGCCAACTCTTACACCTGGAGTACAGGTTCCACAAGCCCATCCATTCTTATTACTCCTGTTTTGAGCAGCATAATTACTGTAACCGGAAGCTCCACACCCACTAACTGTATAAATCAACAAACTGTTCTTTTACAAGTAATCCCCGGTCCACCCCTTCAAATCAGCGGACCAACCTTGGTTTGCGAAGGGCAAGCTTTTTCCTTAATGGCCAGTGGAGCCAATTCCTATACTTGGTTTGCCAGCACCAGCACTTGGACCAATACCAACAACGGCTCTACCCTCACTCTAGCTCAGGCAGGAACCAACACCTATAGCTTAAATGCAATTTCCAGTATGAGTTTGTGTAATAGCTATACCACCATTACGGTGTATACAATGCCGTGTTTGGGATTAGATGACAATCCAGAGTTTTCAAGCTTGTTTAAAATCTACCCCAACCCCGGCAGCGGGCTATTTTTAATTGAAAGTGCTGAAGAAACCGAAATTGAAGTGTTTAATGCTTTAGGGCAGTTGGTATTACAAAAAACCATTTTAGCAGGAAAACAAAGTATTGATTTAAGTGAACAGGCGGCTGGCTTGTATTTCATGAATTGCAAAACAAATGGCATTTCCCGGGTAGTTCGATTGGTAAAACAAGATTGATTTAGTTTGCACCGCCTTCGACTACGCTCAGACTGACACTCGACTCCTTGTCCGACAGGCGGACCCTCAAACTGAGACACAAAAAATCTCTTTTCCACTTTTTCTTGATAAAAAGTGAAGCAAAAATCAAGGCTACATGTCATTTTTCTAAAATCTAATTTGCTTTTAAGCCAGCTGATTTAAGCGCTTCGCGAGAGGCAAAAATCAGCTGTCACACACGCCCACGCTTTAAAAGCAAAAGATTTTAACGAAAAATTACATAAGGCCGGACCGCCAATACTAACAAATACGGCTTGCTGAGTTTGTTAATTTTTAAAACATCCTCCCCGGATAAACCACCAACTGTATAAAGTTGAATTCCAAATTTGCAAAAGAAATGGAATGCCCCCCTTCTACATTCAAATTAATTTTTGGAAACCAGCGCAAATTGGTTCTGAGCAAAATACTCTGTAAACGATTCGGACGAATGTCCCAACCAAAAAGAATACCATAAGCCATTTGATTTTTGGAAACCTGTTGTGTTGGAACCTGCTCAAACTCTTCCTCAAAACTGAGTTGCTCGTAAGAAATGCTGGGTCCTACAAAAGGCACAAAACCATGGTAATCAAATAAAATTTTAGCACTTTCAAGCGCAAGAGATTTTCGTTTTACTTTTTGAAGAGCTCCATATGAATCTGTACCATCAGAATACGCCCTGTAACTTGCACCGATGTTCAAATCGGGTTTGTGAAAATAATAACCCAATGACAAATCTGCCAACAAAGCGCCGGGATATTTATTGATATAGGGTCTTAGGTTTTGGTTGTATGAACTTTCCTGTAAACAAAACACGGCTGAAATTCCGGCAGCGAAATATAAATTGTTTAATTCCTTTTTGTTTGCTTTCTCAATGGTGATTTTTTCTGTTGTGCCCGATTCCCAGTCTTTCTCAGCACTGAGTGTTGTTTCAAGCATATGCTTATACCCCAATTGAAAATAAAGAGCAGGCGTTGAAATGCCGGTTTTGATTTCTCTTGAAATAAAATACACTTGTTTGTTTTTGTAATTCCAAACCATTCCTGCCTCAAACAAATGGCTTTTGTGATTGAACGTGAAACCTGCCAGCAAAGGCCAGGCAGAGTAAGTGAGCTCAGGTCCATTGCCGTACTGAAAATTTTTATTGTGTTGTTCAAGGTAATAGCCTGAAAGCGCTAAGCCGAGGTAAGGCCGCAATTTTTGGTTTTCAATTCTGAACGGATAGAATTTAAATCCGGTTTCAACCCCGTTGTAACATTTTACGATTTGCTTGTTTTTTTCTGTTTGAGAATTTGTAAGAGGGATGGCAATGTAAAAATCGGCATGTCCCCAAAAGTGAGTGCCACCAATGATGAAACGTGGACGGTAGTGCGGATTTAGAATCAGAGACTGTATATTGCCTTCAGTATCTATGTACTTTGTGTTGCCTGATGTGGAACTTTGAACATCCCATCCAAGATTCAATTGGGCAAAGCGGTGGCGACTCTGCTTTTCAACATACACCTGAGCCTGAAGCAATAGCCCGCTTAAAACAATCACACAAATCAAAACTATTTTCATGTCGAAACCTTTTGTGTGTGCACCAATTTTCCTGCTTTTTTTGCCTGCTGTTTCGTTTCATATACGATAAATGGCACAATCAATACTGTAGGGCCCAGCCAAAGGACAATCGGCGGCAGAGGAATACGTTCGTAATTGTTTACCGTAAAGGCCGTAATGGCCCCAATGTATGAGCCCAGCATGCCGCTGATGTGTGCCAACAACCAATAATTTTTAAAG
The DNA here is from genome assembly GCA_025455485.1 of Bacteroidia bacterium. Lineage (GTDB taxonomy): Bacteria > Bacteroidota > Bacteroidia > B-17B0 > Aurantibacillaceae > Aurantibacillus. The sequence goes on from JALOMJ010000007.1 coordinate 7,690, forward strand.
GCCAAACGTTTTTTCAGGCGTTGAATGGTGCTGTAATTGCCTTGTAAACCCAGAAGTCCGAATACCAAACTCACTGTCCCCAGCGAAAGTTGTCCGTTATACAATTTCAACACTGCAAAACCCACAAAGGCCAGATGCATACTGCCAAAAAAGGCCTCAATGATCCAGTCTAATCTATCCGGTTCCTGATCCAGATGCAAACGTTTTAAACGCAGTGCCCGGTAAGCGGTGAGGCAGGCGTAATACGTAAAAAACGCCACACAAAACAAAAACACGTTGAACTTCACAAAGGCCATGTAAACGGCTGAGGTGAAAATCACCGTCATGCTCCAAAAATAAATCCTTCCTATGGGCTTGTGAATCTTAACCTGTTTACGAAAAAGTATGGCCAACAAGCCACTGATAAGTGCTGTTGCACCGGCCGAAACGTGAATAATTTTGATAATGAGACTTAAGTTTTGCATGGGTTTTATTTGCAAAACTAGGGCTGGGCCACCTCTCAAAACAAATTAAAGGGTTAAAACACAAGGCTTTGGGATAAAAGACAAGGTGTTGGGATGAATAACAAACAAGGAGCCTAATACGGGACAAATAACAAACCTCAAGCTCCGGTTTTAAAATACTGCATCACTGCCGGTGCGTAATTTCTCGATACCGGAATTTGCATGTTAGTTTCTGATAAACTCAAAGTATAACCTGCTGCATTGCCCTCAACTTTCATCACTTTGGAAAGATTCACCAGAAAAGTTCTATGGCAACGTTTGGTGGTATTAGATTGTATCTGGTTTTCCAAACGTTTCAGGCTGCTGCGAAGGAGTTGCTTTTTAAGTTGATTGCCTTCGCAATACACCACACTGGCGTAGTTGTCCTGTGATTCAATGTACAGCAAATCCTTTTCGGGAATTTGCAGTTGGTCTTTTTCATTTTCAGCAATTAAACGCAGCACCCTCTCTTCGCCTGGGTTCTTAATTTCACCGGCCTGTTCATTGTTTGCCTGAGGAACGGTTTCCAAATGCGGATGCGCAATCTGTTCATTCGCTTGTTTGGCTTCTTCAAGGTTCAGGCGCAGCAAACGGTGGTATTTATTGAGTATGGCCAGAGCAACAGGAAAAAGGCCAACCAAAACAGTCACCACAACCGAATTCAAAAATCCCCTTAAACTGAGATCGGTGATTCGAATCAGGTGAGCGTATACCAAATTTCCTAAGGCAATACTGAGCAACACGCCCAACACAAGTAAAATTTCCTTCCATACTTTCCAATCGTCTTCGAGTTGATGTTTGGGCACCAACTTAAAAACCATCCAGCCAAAAAGCGTTGGCATTAAAAAAGATACCAGACCGAACCCGATTAACTTCAAGGTTTTGTTTGGTGTTTGCCATATACTCAAATCAAAAGGTTGGAAAATTATCAGAAACAAAGCCACAAAAATGCCAATAAACAAATTATTCAGCCAGGCCGGGCGCTTGGAAGGAATATAGGGGTAAGCTTTATTTAAAAAACTCAGCAACACTTATTTGTTCATTAAGGCGTTTTGCAGGCGAATGCTTTCTTCGTGCAGGAGTTGACATAATTTTTCCACATGCTGAAGCGAAAGCCCAAGGTTTTCTGCCCAGCCGGCGCGCGTTCTCAAAATTTCCTGCCAGCGTTCGAGTTGAAAAATACTGATGTTGTTTTCTTTTTTGTATAAGCCAATTTGTTCAATGATACGGCTCCGTCTCTGAACGCTGTTTAAAATATCCTCATCAATCTGATCAATTATTTTTCTTAATTCCGTCAAACGGTTCACACGCTTATCGCTGCTGTGCAGCTGCTCTCTTTGCACCAAGTGAGCTATCACTTCTGCTAAAGCCAAGGGTGTAAATTGCTGTTCTTTATCACTCAAGGCTTTTTCCGGTTGGTAATGACTTTCTATCATCAATCCATCCATGCCTAAATCAAGTGCTTTTTGTGCCACTGAAGGAATCCCTTCTTTGTTTCCGCAAATGTGACTGGGGTCGCAAAACAAAGGCAATTCAGGAAACAAAGTGCGCAGCTCAATGGGAATTTGCCATACGGGCTCGTTGCGGTATTGGCTTTTGCCGTAAAAATGAAATCCCCGGTGTATGGCTGCTATTTTGCTGAGGCCGGCGTTGTAAACCCTTTCAATGGCCCCAATCCACAATTGCAAATCGGCCTGTACCGGATTTTTTACCATCACCGGAACATCTGTGCCTTGCAAAGCATCAGCAATTTCCTGAACACTGAAGGGGTTGGCCGTGCTCCTCGCTCCTATCCACAACACATCCACTCCATATTTCAAAGCCAGTTCCACATGCGCGGCCGTGGCCACTTCAACAGTGGTTTTAAATCCAAATTGGGTTTTTACCTCCTGCAACCACTTCAGGGCTTCCTCTCCCTTGCCTTCAAAGGTGCCGGGACGCGTTCTGGGTTTCCATACCCCGGCTCTGAACAAATCAACGCGGTTTAATTGACTGAGTTCTTGAGCAGTTTGCAACACCTGTTCGCGGCTTTCAGCACCGCATGGTCCGGAGATAAGTATGGCTTGAGAGCCATGAGAAGATAACCAGGATTTCAGTGAAGAGAATTTCATACGAAATAAGGAGTACACATTAAGAGTTGAAAATTACCCTTTTTAAGGTATTTAATGAATAAACAGACACAAGTAATTTTGGTTCATGATGCAGGAATTGGAAACTCCCAAAAAATCTTATTTGCAGAACAATTGCAGCTTAACACCCTGGGCAGAATGTTGTAAAAAGAAAAAAGACTGTTGCAAAAGTTTTAAAAAAGGCGATCGCTGTAAAAAGTGCCCGGGACGAAAGTAGTTTTCTAAACGTGCTCCAATAATTCCATTCTTAACTCTGGCACGCTCTTTACAGCGGTTTTGGAAATTTGTTTTAAGCCTTTAATGTATTCCAAATCAAATTCCACGGGATCCACCACCCATTTAGGAACGGAAGGCAATACAAAATTGATGATGCCCGCTGCTGGATAAACGTTAAGAGAAGTGCCTATCACCACAAACAAATCGGATTGTGAAGCCAGAAAATTGGCGTGTTCCATTTCCTTTACCAATTCTCCAAACCAAACGATGTGCGGTCTTAATTGTGAACCTTTTTCGCAGGTATCACCAGCTTTTAATTCAAAGGTATTTAAGGGATAAATCAGATTTTCATCCGCCGAACTTCTGGCTTTCATAATTTCACCATGCAGGTGCAACACCTTTTCACTGCCTGCTCTTTCGTGCAAATCGTCAACATTTTGTGTTACCACCTGAACATCAAACTCCTTTTGTAATTCCGCAAAAAGTTTGTGTGCGTCGTTGGGTTGGGCTTCCATTACCTGTTTGCGACGTTGATTGTAAAATTCAAGCACGAGTGCCTGATTTTTTTTCCAGGCCTCAGGTGTAGCCACATCCTCTATTCTGAATTGTTCCCACAAACCGCCCGAGTCACGAAAGGTTCGTATCCCGCTCTCGGCACTGATTCCAGCGCCTGAGAAAACAACCAGCTTTTTTTTAGACATCAGGGTAAATCCCTCAATTAAAGATTTTCAGTAACGAACTTCAGAATTTTTGAGTAAATATGCAAACGCGTTAACCCACCACCGATACCGTGGTTTTTATTGGGGTAAATCATAAAATCAAAAGGGATGTTGTTTTTTACCATGGCGTCGGCCAATTCCATGCTGTTTTGCATATGCACATTGTCGTCGGCGCTGCCATGGATGAGTAAAAATTTTCCTTTGATGTTTTTTACAAAATTGGTAGGCGAATTGTCTTCGTACCCACTTTTGTTTTCCTTCGGTGTTCTTAAAAATCGTTCGGTGTAAATGTTATCATAATATTTCCAGTTGGTAACAGGTGCTACGGCAATTGCGGCCTTAATCACATCGGCGCCTTTTGATATCATGAGGGAAGCCATGTAGCCTCCATAACTCCATCCTTGAAATCCGATCCGCGATTTGTCAACATAAGGCAAAGTGCCCAAGTATTTAGCAACTTCAATCTGATCCATAGTTTCCAGTTTTCCTAGTTGCAGGTAAGTACTGTGCTTAAATTCTCTGCCTCTTCCCATAGTGCCTCTGCCATCTACACACACTACCATGTACCCTTTTTGGGTTAGTACATTGTGCCAAAAATAATCCGATCCGCCCCAGCTGTTGTTACAAAGGTTGCTGCCGGGCCCACCATAAGCATACATGTAAACAGGGTGTTTTTTTGTGGAATCAAAGTTAACCGGCTTCATCATCCAGCCGTTCAATTCAACGCCTTCTGAGGTTTTAAACTTAAAGAAACTACGTTTGCTCAAATTGTATTCCTTTATTTTTTCTTTCAACGCCGAATTGTCTTCCAGTATTTTTACAAATTTACCGTCTGTGCTTTTTAGCTCATAGAATTTGGGTGTATTGGCATCGCTGTATGAATAAATGTAGAATTTATTTCCTGACACCAAAGTAATATCATTAAAACCCTTTTTATCGGAAAGCGACTTTTTATTTTTTCCATCTAACTGAACAGAGCAAACATCGCGGTGAATGGCACCACTTTCTGTACTTGTAAAATACAGCAGGTTTTTCGCCGCGTCAAAGCCCTTGAACTCCATTACATCCCAGGCACCTTTGGTAATTTGCTGGATTAACTTTCCGGTTAAATCGTAATAATACAAATGGTTGTAACCATCTTTTTCACTGCTGATAATAAATCCTGTGTTGGCAACAAAAACAAGGTCGTCGGTTATGTCTACATAAGTTTTGCTTTCCTCAGTAAGCACCACCTTGCTTTGCCCGTTATCGGAATTACAAAACAAATAGTCGAGCTTATTTTGCAAACGGTTTAGGCGTTGAACGCAAAGTGTGTTGGCACTGTTAGTAAATTCTATACGGGGAATGTAAATATCGGTTTCAGTTCCTATTTCAACAGTAGTGGTGGCGTTTTTTTCTATATTATACACGTGTACACTCACTATAGAATTGTCTTCTCCCGCCTTTGGGTATTTAAAGGTGTATTTAACCGGGTACAAATCGCCTTTATAATAATCAAGGGTGAATTCCTTCACTTTTCTTTCGTCAAACTTTACATAAGCCAGGTAACGACTATCCGCGCTCCAGGAGAAATACTCTGCTTTGGAAAACTCTTCCTCGTAAACCCAATCGCCCCATCCGTTTTTAATTTTATTGAATTCCCCATCTCCGGTAACTGTAATTTCACGACCGGTTGAGAGGTCAAGGATATACAGATTGTTTTCCATAACATAGGCAATTTTTTTACCATCGGGTGAAAAGGTCGGGAACATGGCTTTTCCGGCCGGACTCAGTTCCAAAGTCTTTTTGCTGGCAATGTCGTAAACGTGGTAAGTGGCTTTAAAGGAATGCCGGTAAATATGTTCCATACTGTTCCAAAAAAGCAATTTATCTTCATTGGGACTAAATGCATAGTTTGTGATGTCAAGATAATGTTCGTTGTACTTCACATCGTTTCCCTGCACCATAACGCCTATTTCTTTGCCGGTTTTCAAATCAAATTCAGCAATCCCATAACTGCCATCCGACATCACTTTTAACTCGGTATAACTGGTGCCGTTTTTAAGCATGTAAAAGCCCTGCGTATATTTAGGTGCAAACGTGCCTTTCGACCAAACATCTTCCAACGTAATGGTTTTTTGTGAAACAAGGAGTGCAGGCAGCAACACAAAAGCAATAAGTAGTTTTTTCATTCTGAGTGTATTTATTGAGTGGTGAATTTAAACAAATCTTGCTGTATAAGCATGCTGTCGATCTATCACAATTTTTTTCTTGTGAAAATAGTTTAGGGTATGTTTTTAGCCATGGTATACCCTTGAGGCCATTATCTTATCTTCCTCAATGACCAGTAACTCGGCCACCCGCAGATCCTCTTCGCCTTCCACGTGCCGCAGGTATTCCATAAACAGTTGGTTTTTATCGGCCGTAAGCGTGAGTAGTTCGTAACGCAAAGTGGGCAAACGTTTAAATGCATCTTGCCACCAATCGTGTAGAGCCGCTTTGCCTTTTATCAATCCTTTGGTTTGAGGGTTACGCAGTTTTAGTTTGGGGCTATAGTGCTGGGCATCGTCGTGGTAAAGCGACAATAAAACATCCAAATTATGGGTGTTAAAGGCACTTAACCAGCGTAAAGCAATTTGTTTGTTGTTTTCAGATGGCATAAGTATAGTCTTTGAGTGAAAAGAAAAATCTTAATTTTAGGCATGCTAAAAAACACTTTTATTTTAATTTTTTCAATTCTCTTTTTAATAAGCTGTAAACTAAAAAGAGAAGATGTGGATTTGATTGTTTGGAACGCGCGCATTTACACAGTAAACCCCGACTTTTTTGTAACGGAAGCCATGGCCATAAAAGATGGGAAAATAATTGAAATTGGTTCGGATGAAAGTATATTGGGCAGATACCGGGCAAAGGACACACTAAAACTTCAGGGGAAAACTGTGTTTCCCGGCTTTATTGATGCCCACTGCCATTTTACAGGTTTTGCCACCGATATGTGGAAATGCAACTTAGTGGGCACACAATCTTTTAATGAAATTTTGGAAAAAATTCGAAACTATGCAAAAACCGCTCCCATGCAGTGGATTTATGGAAGGGGTTGGGATCAAAATGATTGGGAGGTAAAGGAATTTCCTGATAAAACAGAATTAGATAAACTTTTTCCTAACCGTCCGGTATTTTTAAAACGAATAGACGGACACGCCGCACTTGCTAACCAATATGCCCTTAACCTGATGGGCATAACTGTAAACACAAAAGTAAAAGGTGGCAGCGTGGAAATAAAAAACGGCAAACTCACCGGTATTTTATTGGATAACGCCATGGATTTGATTGATTTAAAAATTCCACCCATCAGCGATGGCCTTGCCAAAAACTATTACAAAAATGCAGAGCAAATCTGTTTTTCCTATGGCCTCACCGGTGTGCACGATTGCGGCATAAGTGATCACACCATTGAATTATTGGATGAAGAACAAAAAGCCGGTAGACTAAAAATGAAAGTGTTTGCAATGATTAGTTACGATACTGCGAACTTTCAAACATGGATAAACAAAGGCATCTATAAAAGTGAACGCTTAAAAGTTGGAGGATTTAAAATTTATACCGATGGTGCCCTTGGAAGTAGAGGCGCTTGTTTGTTGAAACCCTATTCCGACAAAAAAAATTGGTCGGGTTTATTGATTACCGAACCGCAACGGCTTAACGCTATTGCAGCAGCTATAGCAGAAACCGATTTTCAAATGTGCAGCCACGCTATTGGGGATAGTGCCAACCGGCTTATTCTTAAAACATATGCTGCAGCACTAAAAGGTAAAAACGGCAAACGTTGGCGGGTTGAACACGCTCAGGTTTTGGATGAAACAGATTTTTCTTACTTTAAAAACTACTACATCATTCCCTCTGTTCAACCAACACACGCTACCAGCGATATGTATTGGGCAAGAGAGCGATTAGGAGAAAAACGCATGAAATACGCGTATGCTTACAAGGCGTTGCTGGATACGGTTGGTATTATTGCATTGGGTACCGATTTTCCTGTGGAAGACATTTCTCCATTAAAAACATTTTATGCGGCCGTGGAACGCAAAGACAGCAAAGGGTTTCCTGCAAATGGCTTTCAAAAAGAATCGGCCCTCAGCAGGAAAGAAACCTTAAAAGGCATGACGATTTGGGCTGCCTGCGCCGCACATGAAGAAAATGAAAAAGGAAGTTTAGAGCCGGGAAAAAGTGCAGATTTTATTGTTTTGGATGCCGATTTAATGAGCTGTGAGGATGACGCCATATTAAAAACACAAATTCTACTTACCTACCTCAATGGGGAAGTAGTATATAAAAAAAATTAAAACCAGTTTTTTAATTCAGGCAGTTCGCGTATGCACACACCATTAAATTCTGCTGTACCTTCGTTATCCAGATGAATAGCATCCCATCCGGCATTTTTTGCGCCGTACACATCGTTTTCAAGATGATCGCCAATCATCACACAATCTTTCGTTTGGGCTCCCGTTAATTGTTCGGCCACGCGAAAAATACGTTCATCGGGCTTATTAAACCCATGTTCTTCAGTCACAATTATGCAATCAAAAAAGTTACGCAGGCCTCCGCTGTCTATTTTTATACCTTGCACTTCTTTGAATCCATTTGTAATGATGTGCAGCGTATAGTTCCTTTTCAGATAGCTTAAGGTTTCAAGGCAGCCTTGTTTTAATTGTCTGCCTTTGGGCGCCCGCGCCAAATACGTTTGAGTAAGCGCATCACCGTCTTCTTTACTCTCGTAGTTAAACCGCTTAAACGTTTCCTGAAAACGCTGTTCGCGTAAAGCAATTTTATCCAATTTTCCCTTTCCGTAGAGTGACCAAAACAGAAGATTGACTCTTTTGTATTCTTCAAGAAACTCTTTTACTCCGCAACGGAGTTTTTCGTTTAAGGCGTACTCGGCAAACAATTCCCTCAACACCTTATCTGAATTGTGTTGATAATCCCATAAAGTATCATCCAAGTCAAAAAAGATGTGTTTTTTAGTTCTCAGGCCAATCATTTTAAAACAAAGCCACCACAAAATAAAATACCAGTTCCCAAAATACTACCGACACGCTCAGGTAAAAAATTATTTTCTTTTTTTTCTTAAAAAAGCGTTCGGCTAAAAAAGCACCCAATGGCGTGGAAAGCATCAAAGGGGTTATTGCCGCAATGCCAAACAATCCAAAACGTTGTTTAACTTTTATCACCCGTCTGTTAAAAGGAGTGAAAATTGGTTTTTTATGTATTAAGTGCCGTTTGGCCCTGTAAGCATGTATCTTTCGTAAAATGGCAGCACTCAGGTAAGTGAACACAACATTGCCCGTAATGCCCCCGGCAGTACACACTATAAAAAAGGTTAGAAAATCGTCTTTAAAAAGCACCAAAGCCGTTGGCACGCCGGCCTTGCAGAATAAAACAGTACAGGTTAAAAAAACACCGAAAATCTTAAAAAAAGTGGTCATTCGGCACAAATGGTTCTAAAGAAAAAGCACTCCAGCATAGGCTGCACAAGTTAGGTGATTCCCCCCACATGGTGAAATGCCGAAGGGGCGGTGATTTTGGCACGTTCAATTAATTTTCTTTAATTTTGCACCCTATTCTTAAAACCCGATTACATGTCAACAACAACCTTAAATGCAGCCCAGGGACAACATACACAAAGTATGTTTGAAGCGGTATTGGCCCGCCTTGATGCGGCCGCCAAGATCATGAACCTCAGCGATGAAGTATCCACCGTGCTGAAAAACCCGGCCAAACAAGTAAAAGTGAGTTTGCCAGTTATGATGGATAATGGATCATTAAAAATATTTAATGGTTACCGTACCATCCACAGCACGCACCTAGGACCAAGCAAAGGCGGCATCCGTTATGCCATGGATGTAAATGCGGATGAAGTGATGGCACTGGCCGCCTGGATGAGCTTTAAATGTGCAGTAGTTAACCTGCCCTATGGTGGTGCTAAAGGGGGCATTAAACTTGATCCTCGCGCACACAGCGTTGGTGAATTAGAGCGTATTTCCAGAGCATATGCCGTGGCGATGAAAGATGTGTTCGGTGTAAATAAAGATATTCCTGCACCCGACATGGGCACCAGTGGACGCGAAATGGCCTGGATACTGGATGAATTTAATAAGATCACAGCCACCGATAGTCCGGGTGTTATTACAGGCAAACCGGTTGCCGTAGGTGGTTCACTTGGAAGAGAAGCCGCAACCGGAAGAGGTGTTATGATTAACACACTATGTGCCTTAAAAAAAATGGGACTAAAACCTGAAAACGTTACTGCAGTTGTTCAGGGTTTTGGTAATGTGGGTTCACATGCCGCACGTTTATTGGCTGAAAAAGGCGTTAAAATTGTGGGAATTGGCGATCACAGCGGTTCTTTTTATAATGAAAAAGGCATTGATGTTGCTGCAGCCATTGAGTTTGCCAATAATCACAACCGCAACCTGAAAGGCTTTACAGGAGCTACCGAAATTAAAAATGAAGAATTACTCATCAGCAAGTGCGATGTTTTGGTGCCGGCTGCTCTGCAGAATGTAATTACCCTTGAAAACGCACCTAAAATTCAGGCCAAATTAATAGTTGAAGGCGCCAACGGACCAACCACTCCGGAAGCCGATCCGATTATTAACGAGAAAAAAATTATTTGTGTGCCGGATATTCTGGCCAACAGTGGTGGGGTTACAGTTAGTTATTTCGAGTGGGTTCAAAACAAAGCCAGCTATTATTGGTCTGAAGAAGAAGTTAATCAAAAGCACGACCTTAAAATGGAAGAAGCTTTTGAAAATGTTTGGGCCAATAGTACTGAATATAAGGTGAGTATGCGTTTAGGCGCTTACATTACTGCCCTTAAAAAACTTGAGCAAGGCGTTCGCTTAAAAGGCCATTATTAAAAGGCAAATTATCTGATTATCAGGCACCTGAATTTCAATGTTAATTTCAGGTGCCTTTTTTGTTATTTTATTTTTAGATTTGTTATAATCTATTCACAGCTAAAGATTTGAGTAACCTTTATGTTTTAATCGCTTACCTTTTAGGTTCTATTCCAACCTCCGTTTGGATAGGAAAGGTGTTTTACAACATCGATGTGCGTGAGTTTGGAAGCGGCAACGCCGGGGCAACAAACACCTTCAGGGTTTTAGGTAAAAAAGCGGGTATACCGGTACTCATCATCGATATCCTGAAAGGTTCTTTGGCCGTAAGCCTGTCCTTTCTCAGTGCGTATGACATTAACAGTAATGCATTTATCAATTTACAGCTTGCACTGGGCATAGCCGCCCTCATTGGTCATATTTTCCCAATTTTTGCCGGGTTCAGAGGAGGAAAAGGCGTAGCCACCATATTGGGTGTGGTGTTTTGTATTCTCCCCGTGGCCTGTTCGCTTTCCCTTATGGTGTTTTTGGTGGTGTTTTTAATCAGTCGCATCGTTTCTCTCTCCTCCATGATTGCCGGAGTCAGTTTTCCAATTATTTTAAACCTTTTTCTCCACAACCAAAACAGGGTGCTCATCATATTCTCTATTGTCGTTTCCGCTTTGCTGATCATTACGCACCGGAAAAACATCAAACGCTTGCTGAAAAGAGAAGAAAGCAAGGTGAAACTGTTCTCCCGCTCTGCCAAATAAAGTCGGGACCAGCAATAATCACGACCTGATTTACGTTTACCCAAAAAATGAAGTGTATCTTAAAATTACTCCCGGTTGTTCTTCTTTGTTTCAGTTCAAATTCTGTTTTGGCGCAACAAGAAACAGACGACGATTACGTGAATCAAACTTTAAAATACGACAACATTACTTACAAATCAAACATCCGTACAGTGCAATTTCATCAGGTGGGCTTTGAATACTTGCCCGCCATTATTGACTTGTACGGTAAGGAACAACTCGAACTTAATTTCGACGATTTAGATGGGGAACACAAACAGTACAGCATTGCCTTTGTGTATTGCAACGCCGATTGGAGTCCAAGCAACTTAATGGCCAGCGAATATCTCGATGGGTATTCTGAAATTAATCTGAACAATAATTTCAGTTACTCCATGAACACTTTCCAAAAATACACGTATTACAACATCATTTTCCCGCTAAACAACGTGCGGTTCACCAAAAGTGGAAATTACGTGGTATACGTTTATGAAAATGGCGACCGTCAGAATTTGGTGCTCAGTCGCAGGTTTATGGTGTACGATAACAAAGCTAAAATTCAGGCTTCCGTAAGACAACCCATTGCAGGAGAAAAACAATTCAGTCAACAGCAGATAGATTTTACAGTAACCGGAATAAATTATGTGCTCAACAATCCTTATAAAGACCTGCATGTTGTTGTCATGCAAAATCACCGCTGGGATAATGCCGTAACGGATGTAAAACCCACATTTTTATCGGGCAACAGCGTATCCTACTCATTGATTGATGACCTTATTTTTAATGGAGGCAACGAATTTCGTTTTTTTGACATCCGAAGTACACGTTTTCTCACCGAACGCATTAAAGAATTTTATCGCGACAAAGATTACAGAATCCATGCCGTGGTGATGAATGAAGAAAACAGAAAAAATAAACCATATTTATTTTACAACGATATTAACGGAGAATACCTTATTCGAAATACAGAAACCACAGGTCATCCCGACACTGAGGCCGACTATGTGGAAGTGCATTTTTTTCTTCCTTACGCCGAACCTGAACCCAAAGGCAATTTTTACATTCTGGGCAGGTTAACCGACTGGCGCATGAATAAAACCAGCAAGATGACCTACAATGAAAAACGGTTTGGTTATGAAACTTCGCTTTACCTGAAACAAGGCTACTACAACTACATGTACGTGCTTAGTGGCGACGATTACAAAGGTGGCGACCATTCCATTGTAGATGGAAGTCATTTTGATACTGAGAACGAATACGATATTTTAGTCTATCACCGTCAATTTGGCACTTACCACGACCAACTGATTGCTCACAAGCGTTTTTCTTCATTCAAGCGTTGAGCATTCCTCGTCCGGCAGCAAGAAAATTGATTATAACACAGAGAGCTCTTTAGACCTTACGTTTGGGATTATCAGACAGAAACGCTGCCCAGCCCGAATAAGACTTTGATTTGCTTTGTAACCCTCTTCCCTGATAATGGTGGCAAAGCGCAGCTCCAAGGGCATCTGTAGCGTCTAGATAATCGTGTGAACTTTTTATGCCTAATGTACTATGCAACATGGCGGCAACCTGCTCTTTACTGGCATTGCCATTCCCGGTAATACTCATTTTGATTTTTTTTGGGGAATACTCAGTGATGGGAATGTTGCGGCTTAGGGCAGCAGCAATGGCTACCCCCTGTGCCCGGCCAAGTTTTAACATGGACTGAACGTTTTTGCCAAAAAAAGGCGCCTCAATGGCCAGCTCATCCGGTTTATATTCATCTATCAATCCACTCACCCTTTCAAAAATTTTTTTTAAACGGAGGGCGTGGTCATCGTATTTCTCAAGTTTTAATACACCTATACCCAGCACTTCAGGTTTCGAGTTTAAAACATGTAACAAACCATAACCCATCACTAAAGTGCCGGGATCAATCCCTAAAATAATTCGGTCGCCGGGTTTCATTTAAACTGTAAATTTAACCAATTTGAACCGCGGTAAAAAAATACTTTCCCTTCTGTTTAAACTTGGCATTGGCTTTGGCTGTACCTACATTATTTATGGCCGCATTAAAAATGAGTTTGGTTGGGAACAAGTCACGCTGATAAAAAACGCTTTGGCATTCACGCCATCTTTGACTTATGTTCTGATAAGTCTGCTGCTTATTCCTATGAACTGGGGCATTGAATCGCGCAAATGGCAACTCATTACAAAACGTATTGAACCTGTTAACTACACAACCGCTTTAAAATCGGTATACAGTGGGATTTGTCTTGGCAATTTTGCTCCAGGAAGGGCCACAGAATTTTTGGGTAAAATTCTTTTTTTTTCAGATGAGAACAAAGGCAAAATTAGTGTTTTGCATTTTGTTAATGGCATGATACAATTAGGCATTACCCTCATTGCCGGCCTGCTGGCGCTCATTCTAAAACTGGAAGCGTTCTCAAAAGAATATACCTGGCTTATCTACCTATTGTTTTGTTTCGGTGGTTTTTTAGTAATACTTTTTATCGTGGTCATCTATCGGGTGAACTATTTTTTACACCTTATTTCAAAATTCTTATCCAAAAAAGTGAATGTGGAGCTTTCATCGATCACCTTCCCAACTTCTTTATGGTTGCAACTTTTTTCTCTGTCCATCATACGTTACCTCACGTTTTGTACACAGTTTTATCTTTTGCTTACTGCTCTCGCCCCGCAGAGTGAAATTGGTTTCCTGCTTCCAGGTATCGCCCTGTATTTTATAATCACCAGTTTATTGCCCATGGTATCCTTTCTTGAAGCTGCTATTCGTGCAGCCATAGCCATGGTGGTTTTAGCAGATAGCGGTTTAAGTTCAACTTCGCTGGCTGTAGCCACTGTTTTGCTTTGGCTGTTTAACATTGTGGTGCCCAGTACAATCGGGTATCTGGTGTTGTTGCGCATGAAATTCGACTTTAAACTTATTTACAAAAAGAAATAATGGTTCTAAGCTCTTTTTTGTTTGCATTACTCGTTTTGTATGTCGGCCTACTCATAGTTTTTGCATACGGTTATCTGAAGACACCGGTTTACAGAAGCACCCCATATCACTCAGACCATTCTGTTAGCATAATCATTTGTGCCAGAAATGAAGCAAAACGTTTGCCCTTGTGTTTAAAAAGTCTGCTTGCACAAAATTTCAGCAAGAAAGACCTTCAACTGATTATTGTTAATGATGCCAGTTCAGATGAAACAAAAAATACAGCGCAGTCAATTTTAGAAACTTCCGGTATCGACTTTCTGATCCTCAGCAACAACAGCCATTTAGGAAAAAAAGCAAGCATCACCAAAGCCATTGCACACGCCAGGCACCGCCTAATCCTTACACGAGATGCGGATACATTTACATTGTCTCGAACCTGGCTGCAAGAGATGGTAAAATTTCAACGGGAAGGAAATTACGACCTGATTATTGGACCTTTGAACATTGCCAACAGCAAAGGCTTGTTATGGGCATTACAATGTATTGAAAACAGGGTGCTGAGCATTCTAACGGCTGGCAGTGCCTATTTTAAAAAACCATTGTTTTGCAGCGGCGCCAACCTTCTTTTTACAAAAACAATTTTCGAAAAAACAAATGGGTACGAAAGTCATAGCACAATTGCATCAGGAGACGATGTGCTGTTTATGGAAGATGTTAAAAAAATAAATGGATCCAGAATAGCCTTTCTGAAATCCAAGGAGGCCATGGTGTATACTTACCCTCAATTTCAACTGTCTGGTATGCTGCATCAAAAAGTACGCTGGGCGCAAAAATACAAACACAACCCCAACACGCTTAACTTATTGCTCAGTTTACTGACATTTTCCGTTAATGCCCTTTGGATATTCGCATTCATTGCCTATTTTTTATGCCTGCCCCATCATAATTATTTTATTGTTTTTGTAATTATAAAATTGCTACCCGAGCTATTCTTGTTATTTTTAAGCAGAAGATTTATGTCTAACAAACATCTTTTTTGGTACGCACTGGCGGTGGCTTTGGTCTATCCGTTTTATGCCGTTGGAATTGCTTTTTTATCCCTGTTTCTTCAACCTAAATGGAAATGAAATTATTCGGGAAGAAAAAAGAAACCCTGACTTCAGATTCCATCCGGCAAATGACCTGGAGGCGATTCAGAAAAAACAAACCAGCCATGCTGGGGTTATACCTTATCTTGGGGGCTGCATTGGTTGCTCTATTAGGGTATGCCATTACCAATGACAAAACGCCTTATGCCAACGATCAAAAACCCGAACTGCATATTTTATCCCCCGGCACTTCGGTAAATTTTTTATTGGTGCATAAAAACCAGAACATTGAGCACCCGCATTTTCTTAGTCGTTTACTTTTCGGAGCTCAAAGTGAATTCCAATCCATTCCGTTTAACGCGCTTGAATTCAAAGCAGACAAGGTGTTGCTTGAAGAGTTTACCGGACCTGTTTCGCATAGGGGCTATGTTTCTGAATACAGCTTAGCAGACGTACTTTATCCCCTTCAAAACAAAAAGGAGGTAAGTTATGACAGCTTGCAGCAGACTTTACGATTTACTGTGCTTGGTGAGAGTAAAGTGCGGGTTGAGCGTATCGAAGAATTGCAAAAAAAACTACGTGAACAACATGTGCTCAAAAAACGGTTTATACTCGGCACGGATCTTTTAGGTCGCGATATTTTAAGCAGACTAATTATTGGCACACGCATCAGTTTAACGGTTGGGTTAATTTCCGTTATCATCTCCATATGTATAGGCATTACACTTGGTGCTTTGGCAGGTTATTACAGAGGGTTGATTGACTCCGGCATCATGTGGCTGATTAATGTGGTGTGGAGTATTCCAACCCTGCTGCTTGTAATCGCCATAACCCTTGTGCTGGGCAAAGGTGTTTTTCAGGTATTTATAGCTGTGGGGTTAACCATGTGGGTAGAAGTGGCGCGCATTGTCCGGGGCCAAATACTAAGCCTGCGCGAAAAAGAATTTGTTGAAGCCGGGAGGGCGCTTGGTTTCAGTGATACCCGAATAATTTTTAAACACGTCTTGCCAAACTTAATAGGTCCGGTAATTGTTATTGCCGCCGGAAATTTTGCTTCCGCCATATTAATGGAAGCCGGATTAAGTTTTTTAGGCATTGGCGCCCAGCCCCCTGTTCCGTCATGGGGAGAAATGATTAACGCGCATAGAGGGTATATTTTGATGGATAAGGCTTATCTTGCATTTATCCCCGGTTTAGCCATTATGTTTTTGGTTTTGGCTTTTATGTTGCTTGGTAACGGATTAAGGGATGCCCTGGACACCAAAACCGGCGAACATGGCGCAATTCAGTAATGGGCTTAGCTCAACCTTTGTTTTACAGCTTCAAACAACACTATGCCGGAAGCTACTGATACATTGAGCGAGGCGGTTTTTCCATGCATGGGAATTTTTACCTGCAAGTCGCTGCGTTTAAGGTATTCTCCACTAATTCCGTCTTCTTCACTTCCCAAGATTAAGGCCGTAGGCAGTGTAAAATCAACCTCATAAATGAGACGGTCTGTTTTTTCATGCACACTGATAATTTGTAATCCACAGGCTTTCAGGTAGTCGAGGCTTTGCTTCAAATTATCTTCCCTGCAAACCTTTATTCGGTGCAGGGCTCCTGCGCTGGTTTTTATGGCATCGCCATTGATTTGGGCGGCACCCCTGCTTGGAATAACAAGCATTTGTACCCCCGCGCATTCAGCGCTGCGGGCGATGGCGCCAAAATTACGTACATCGGTAATACGGTCGAGTATTAAAACCAGAGGCGTTTGACCAGATTCTACTACCTGCGACAACGTGTCTTCTAAATTGTAGTACGTTACTTCTGTCAGATAGGCAATAACCCCCTGATGGTTGCCATTGCTTAATCTTCTGAGTTTTTCCGGTGGAACTACCTGAATAGGAACCGGGCGATTTCGAAGCGACTTACGCAGTTGATTATACAGTTCGTTTGACAAGCCCTTTTGAACCAGAATGCGGTCAATTTCTTTTCCTGCCTCAAGTGCTTCAATTACCGCCCGGGTGCCATAGATAAGTTCCTCCTCTTTCATGCGGACAAAGAACATTAAAAAACAAAGATTTGCCAAATCCTCAAAACAAATTCAAAGCCTTACTTGTTTTGGCAATGGCCCTCAGATGTCTTATCTTTGACGTTTACCAACAATGAACGAACTAACAAAAAAAGTAGAAGATGCCCTTGACAGTATTCGCCCTTATTTAGAAGCGGACGGCGGCAACGTAGAAGTGGTGGAAATTACAGACAACAACACCCTGAAACTGGAATTCAAGGGCGCCTGCAAAACCTGTAACATGAGTCACATGACCATGAAAGCCGGCATAGAAGAAACCATCCGCAGGGCTGTGCCTGAAATCAAGGAAATTATCGCTGTAGTGTAATTCATATTGTATCGACACATTTAAAAGAACACCTGTTAACACTCATGAAACTCACCAAAAAGATAGAAAATAGCAAGAAAACACTTTTTTCTATCGAAATCCTTCCACCTTTAAAAGGAAAAAGCATTCAAAGCATATACGACGGCATCGACCCCTTGATGGAGTTTAAGCCTGCATTTGTTGATGTTACTTACCATCGCGAAGAATACATCTACAAAAAGAGAGAAGGCGGATACCTTGAAAAAGTTAGTATTCGCAAACGTCCCGGTACTGTTGGCATTTGCGCCGCCATCATGAACAAATACGATGTAGAAGCCGTGCCTCACATCATTTGCGGAGGTTTTACCAGAGAAGAAACAGAAAACGCGTTGATTGACCTCCAGTTTCTTGGTATAGACAACGTGCTGGCATTGCGTGGCGACAGCATTAAAACAGAGCCGGCTTTTGTACCCGAACCTAATGGGCATGCCTATGGACTCGACTTGGTGAAACAGATTTCAGAGATGAACCGCGGCATGTACCTCGACGATGAAATGAAGGAAGCAGCACCCACTAACTTTTGCATTGGTGTGGCCGGTTATCCAGAAAAACACTTTGAGGCACCAAACATGACAAGTGATCTGAAATACCTTAAAGCCAAAGTTGACGCCGGCGCCGAATACATTGTTACTCAGATGTTTTTCGATAATAAAAAATATTTTGAGTTTGTTGATCTATGCAGAAAAAGTGGAATTAATGTGCCCATCATCCCCGGTTTAAAAATATTGGGTAGCAAAAAACAAATTGTTACCCTCCCAAAAATATTTCACATCGATATTCCTCAGGCTTTTTACGAAGAATTAGAAAAATGCAAAGACGATAAACAAATTCGTGAAGTGGGCATCAGATGGTGTATCGAACAAAGCAAAGAACTCGTTAAAGCCAATGTTCCTTGTTTGCACTTCTACACCATGGGCGCTTCAGAAGCCACCAAAGCGGTTGCAAAGGAAGTCTTTTAATTTTATACAGATTAATGGCTTACGATTTTTATATTGGAGAAATCCTTCTCATTGATAAGCCATATACCTGGAGCAGCTTTCAGGCTGTAAACAAAATAAAGCACGCCATTAAACATCACCCCTCTCTCATACAGGAAGGTCAGAAAATTAAAGCAAAAGTTGGTCACGCCGGAACACTCGATCCATTGGCCACGGGACTGTTAATTTTAGCTACAGGCAAAAAAACCAAATCCCTGAATGAGCTTATGGGTCTTGAAAAAGAATACACCGGCGTGTTTTTTATAGGCGCTACCACCCCATGTTTCGACAAAGAAAAAGACGTGGATAAGACCTACCCAACTGAGCACATCACACCGGAATTGATACACGCTGCAGCAAAGCAATTTATAGGCAAACAAAAACAAGTGCCGCCCTTATTCAGTGCCATATTAGTGGATGGAAAAAGGGCCTATGAATTAGCCCGCGAAGGCAGTGATATGGAATTAAAAGCCAGGGAAATTGAAATCAAAGAATTTGAAATCACCGGCATCCGCTTACCGGAAGTGGAATTTCGTGTGGTGTGCAGTAAAGGCACTTACATCAGAAGTCTGGCCAGAGATTTTGGACTGGTGTTGAACAGTGGCGCCCATTTGCAAGCTCTTCGCCGCACACGCATCGGCACCTTTAGTGTGAGTGATGCAATAGAACCGAATGCTTTTGCAGAAGCATTCAAACTAGCTTAAATGTTTAGAAAGTGAATGAATTCTTTCATTCGGTCATCAAAATCGTGACTAAAATTGCCGCTCTGGAAAATGGCTTTTACAGAATAATTGTACCGGTTAAATGTTTGAAGAATACCTGAAAGGTCCTCTCTGTTTACCTTAATGGTTACCTCCATCTTAGTGCTGTCGGGGTTGGATGACACATGCAAACTCAGAATTTTTGCATCGTTGCTCTCAATAATACCGCCAATTTGTGTTACTGAATAATCGTTTTGGTTGAGTTCAAGAATAATCACTCCGCCGGGGTGCTGCACCGCAGTCATGCTGCCAAGGTTTTGAATCAAACCCCGAATGGTAATGCATCCTTTATAAAATTCCTTCTCACCAATTACAGGAACCAAAGTAAGATTCATGCTACTAACCAAACGAAGAATATCGTATGCGTGTTGATAATAGTGAATTACCGGCCGAAGCAACAGAACTTTGCTGGTGTTAATTTGCTCATCGGGCCGCTCATAATCTATGAGGTCAGTTTCCGCTACTAATCCTATTAATTCTCTGTTTTTCACTACCGGCAGATGAGCCACTTTAAATTGTTCCATCCAATCCAACGCCAACTCTACCGTATCGGTAATTTTAAGCGGTGGAATTTCATCGGTTATGAGATCACCTGCAAGCATTTAATTTTCTCAAAAATACGAATTTAATTAGCTTTGTCTGTGTAACTGGATTAATAAACCCTCATGATCAGGTTAAGTGTAAACATAAATAAAATTGCAACCCTACGCAATGCCAGGGGTGGTAATGTGCCTGATTTAATCAAAGCAGCAAAGAATATTGAACGGTTTGGCGCGCAGGGCATTACTGTTCATCCCAGGCCGGATGAGCGCCACATACGTTACCATGATGTATATGAACTGAAAAAAGTTTTAAGCACTGAATTTAACATTGAAGGTAACCCGCGGGAAAAGAAATTTATTGATTTGGTAATGGATGTCAACCCTCATCAGGTTACGCTTGTACCCGACGAAGAAGGTCAGATTACCAGCGACCATGGTTGGGATACAGTAAAACACAAAGAGTACCTGCGTGAAACCATTGCTCAGTTCAAATCCAAAGGCATTAGGGTGTCGATATTTGTTGATGCCAACACTACTATGATAAAAGGCGCAGCAAACACCGGTACCGATAGAATTGAATTGTATACCGAGGAATATGCACGCTTGTACCCCACCGAAAAGGAAAACGTGATTCTTAAGTTTTCAGAAGCCGCCAAAGAAGCCCACAAACTGGGCTTAGGAGTAAACGCCGGACATGATCTGAATTTGGAAAATCTCAGGTACTTTAAAAGCCACATTCCTGAACTAAAAGAAGTGTCTATCGGACACGCACTAATAAGCGATGCCTTGTATTTTGGTTTGGAGAATACCATACAAATGTATCTACGTCAACTTCAATAAGGTTATGAAACTTGCTTTTAGAGAATTTGGAAGTGGCACCCCTTTAATTATCCTTCATGGTTTGTTTGGGCAAAGTGATAATTGGAACACGCTTGCAAAAAGCTTCTCTGAACAAGGGTTCAAGGTATATACTGTTGATCTCAGAAACCACGGCCTATCGCCTCACAGCGAAGAATGGAGTTACCCTATCATGGCCGAGGACCTGAAGGCTTTTATTAAGGAACATGGTTTAGAACAACCAGTTGTACTTGGCCACAGTATGGGAGGGAAAGTGCTCTTGTTTTTAGAATACCTTTACCCCGGAAGTGCTTCCAAACTTATTGTTGCTGATATCGCCGCACGATTTTATCCTCCACACCACCAAAAAGTAATCAAAGCCTTAAACGCAGTAAATTTTGATGAAATCACCTCACGCAAAGAAGCTGAAGCGGTTTTACTTAATTACATTGATGATTTTGGCACCCGTCAATTTTTACTTAAAAATATTTATTGGAAGGCCTCCGACAGAATGGATTGGCGATTCAATTTACAAGTTATCACCCATCAAATTGAAAACATAGGTGTTGAAGTGCCACTGTTTAGAAGCAATACACCGGCCTTAGTGATGCTGGGAGAAGCCTCCGATTATATAAATGAAAACGACATAAGCGATTTCAAAAACCGATTTTCAACTTTGCAACTTGTTCGCATTGCAAATGCAGGACACTGGCTGCATGCAGAAAAACCGAAGGAGTTTTTTGAAGCGGTAATGGACTTTATAAAAGCTTGAGGTCTTTTAACAGCTCCTCAATTTCCATGTTTTTAGGTAAAAGGTAGGCATTGATGCCACATTCGCCTGCACCCTTCACGTGTTGAGCAGAATCGTCTATAAATACCGTTTCTTCTGGACGTATAGTATTATCCCTCAAGACTGTTTCAAATATTTCTTTGTCAGGTTTTCGCATGCCCATTCTGCAGGAGTAATACACCTTATCAAAATAATCTTCAAAATTTTTCACGCCATGTTCCTGATAAAGTTGTTCTTCAAAAGATGCAATGTGTGGCTCACAGGTATTGCTTAGGAGATAGGTAGAATAATTCGATTTTGCATTAATCAGAACATCCAGTCTGTGTTCAGGTACATCGAGTAACATGGCATTCCATGCCTGGAGCAGGGCATCAGTATGTCCGCTATAGCGCAACTCTTTTTTCAGATGTCCTAAAAAATCTTCAGTAGACATACGCCCTTTATCAAATTCATCAAAAAGTCCTGATTGAGCTGATGTGTTGTAAAACGTTTCAAACGGCACGTCACTCAGTCTATTGAACTGGTAAATAGTGCGCTGCTGATCGAGATTAATAATCACCCCGCCAAGATCAAATATGATGTTTTTGATGTCTTTCATATACAGTGCATGTCGAAAAAATAAAAATAAATATTGTTCTTTCTTAGCTACCACCTCATCCACACTGTGTTGAACACACAACTGTTCCGACAGGGGTATAGGCTATGAGAGGAAGTAACGCTCCCGATAATTACCGGTGCTGTTTTGTGCTCCCACCTGGGCTTCCTTCGAATCACTATCACTCTCTAATGATAAAGTTCTGGCCAGGTTTTTGTTTTTCAAAACAACCCGCTAAGGCGAATTAAGCATCAAAGCGAAAGGCCCAACCTAAAAAAATAACAATTAGGCCTTTCTGCTGTGGTGCTCCCACCTGGGCTCGAACCAGGGACCCTCAGATTATGAGTCTGATGCTCTAACCGGCTGAGCTATAGGAGCGTGATTACGGTTAATTTTAAGGAGCCCAAAATTAGAAAAATACCGGGTATACACAAAATAATGTAAGAAATTAGCGTAATTGATTGTTTGCTAAAGGTTTGCCAAAAAACACTTCCTTTTACCAAACTTTTGAACAAAAAGTTTTGGCTTAGGCAGAGGATTGCTCTCATCTACCTCTCTTTTTCTCTATTCCTCCTCAGGTTTATTTTTGAGTTGCATAAGCAAAGAATAGGCCCCATCCATTACTAAATTTAAATTATTCAAATCGCTGTTACCGAGCCCCTCAATAGCAATGTAGCCTCCTTCTGCAACGCCTTGTTTTATTTCAAGGAGTTCATAAAGCCCTTTGGCCTTCACAACAAACACAAAAGCCTTACCCTCATAAGTTACTATTGCTTTTTCAGGCACGGCAGTTACATTTTGATTCAGAATATCAACTTCTGCATTCATGTACATGCCCGGGAAAAGACTTTTATGGTAGTCGTCGAAATGGCAATGTACTTCAGCGCTTCGGTCTGAATTTAAATTCTGACTTATCAAGATTATTTTACAAGGATATTTTTTATTCGATTGATTGTTGGTGTATGCCAATACGTTTTGACCTATAGCAAGGTGTTCTATATCCTTTTCAAACACTTTTAAATTTAAATGAATATCCTCTGGGTTAATAAGTTCAAAAAGCACATCGGTGGGGTTAACATATTTGCCAATATTTACATTCACCTTTGAAACAAATCCATTAATGGATGAATACAAATAAATACTGCTGGATAAATTCTCTTCATTAAGGGTTTCGGGAAGAATGTTGAGTAACCTTAATTTTTCTGCCAGCGCATTTAAACTAACTTTGGCACTGCTGTGGTCCAACTCAGTTTGCTGAAGCACCTTATCACTGCTGGACTTACTCTGGTTCAACTCTTTTTGCCTTTTAAGTTCAGCGTCTAAAAACGTCATCCTTGATCTGGCAATCAGGTAGTCTTGCTGCAATTGAATGTATTGTTGATCTTCCAAAGTAGCCAGCAACTCTCCTTTTTTTACATGCATGCCCGGCAACAAATGTGTTGACTTTAAAAATCCTCCCAAAGGCATACTCACAGAAATAAGGTTTTGTGGCGGCACATCAATTTTACCATTCAGTGTTAATCGTTTTGATAATTTTTTTTGCTCTGCCTTTCCAAAGGTAAGTCCTGCCATACTAATCTGGGACTCAGTTAATGTAAGCGTGTTCGATTCCGGTGTAAGCGCGATGTTCTCTTGAGCCGTTTTTCTATTATCACACGAAATCAGAACTAAACCCAATATTGCAATTACTATCCTGTTCTTCATGGTTTATTTGTTTAATAAATAATTGATTTGTATTTGTGTCTCATTCATGTCTCTGATGGCATCAAGATAAGCCAACTGAACCAAAATTACCTGGTTGTTTAAGATCACCCATTCTAAGTAATTAATCTCTCCATTGAGCAATTGTTTGTTTGCAGTTTCACGAATCAGACTGGCATTTTTAAGCCCTTGTTTTTCGTAATACTCTACAGTCTCGGTATTTGTTCTGTACTTTCCGATTAATCCAGCATACCGGTTCTGTAGGGCCAAAGATTCTTGCAAATACTTTAACTCAGCAATATCCTGTTCGATGCGGGATGCTTTAATTATTGCTTTTTGTGCCCCGAAAAAAAGCGGTATGCCCAATCCAATCTGAAGGGATTGAAAGCGTGAATTGGTGTAATACTTCTCATCAGCCCCGAACCCTTGCATGCTCATGTTAAAATAGCCAAGATTAAAATCAGGCATAAGTTTTGCTCTTTCCAACCGGGATTTTGAAGCAGCCACATTTTTTTCCTGGGCCATCAATTTTAAAATTGGATGCTGAATCAGCAGTGTTGGATCCGGACTAAGTTCCGTTTCCAAACGAAACTTATTCTGATAAGGAACATAATTACCGGGAGCATTTAGTGCCAGCATAAATTCAAGTCGCATCACCTCTAGATGTTGCTGAATTTGTTTTAGCTGAATCATAACAGCGCCTTTTTGGTTTTGAGCGATGGTTTTCTCCAACACATTGCTTTCACCCGTTACAAAACGGTTAGTTGCCTTCTCAAGAAAAGAAGTATATATGCTATCGTAAGTTAAAAGCAATTTTTCCTTTTCCTTTAAATAGAGGTAAGAGAAGAACGTTTGTCGCAACTTACATTTTACATCCGCTTCCTTTAACTGAACATTCAACTGACCAACCTTCCATTCTTCGGTGTATACTTGCTTTTGTTGAATATACACCAAAGGGAATTCGAAACTTTGCGTGAGCCCAAAACGGTTATCGGTATAATTACTGTTTATTTGCCCGAACTCTCCACTAACCATTGTTTTTGGCGTGTTTGCTGCGGCTTGTGTGAGTTTTTTGAGATACTCTGTTCTGAGCTGCTCATTTTTAAGTACCAAATTATTGTGCAAGGCTGTATCGATGGCTGCCTGAAGACTTATTGGGACTTGTGTTTTTCCGGCATAAGGCAGTAAACCTAAAACTAAGAGCACCATAACATGTGCCTTGATGTTTGTGATTGATTTTTTTTCAAACATAAGGTACAACACAGGTAAAACAAACAAAGTTAATAACGTAGAAAGTAATAAGCCCCCTATTACAACGGTTGCCAGAGGGCGTTGAACTTCGGCGCCTGCACCATTGCTGAGCGCCATAGGCAAAAACCCAAGCGAAGCTACAAAGGCGGTCATCAACACGGGGCGTAAACGGAGTTTGGCGCCAAGAATTAAATTCTCTTTTAAATCCGCTGTCCCCTCCTTTTTCAAACGATTAAATTCCGCTATCAAAACAATACCATTTAACACCGCCACGCCAAAAAGTGCAATAAATCCAACACCGGCACTTATGCTGAATGGCATGCCTCTAAGTGCAAGAAAAAATATACCACCAATAGCAGAAAGGGGTATGGCGGAATAAATCAACATGCCTTGTCGTAAGGAATTAAATGCAAAGTACAGAAGTAAAAAAATCAAAATTAGCGAAACCGGCACGGCTATCATTAAGCGTTGTTTGGCAGCAGTTAAGTTTTCAAACGCACCGCCGTACGTTAAATAATACCCACTCGGGAATTTTAACTGTTTTGTCAACTTTTGCTGAAGTTCATTTACTATGCTTTGCACATCACGCCCCCTTACATTAAACCCAACCACTATGCGACGTTTGGCATCTTCACGCTGAATTTGATTAGGTCCATTTTTTATCTCAACGTTCGCCAATTGATAGAGTGGCAGTTGTGTGCCTTCAGGAGTTGGAATCAATAAATTCTGAATATCATTTAGTGTGTTACGTTTATCCCCTTTTAATCTCACCACCACATCAAAACGCTTCTCGCCTTCAAACACTAAGCCGGCACTTTGGCCTGCAAATGCTGTATTCACAACGCGGTTTATATCGGCTATAGTTAAATTATATTGTGCAATAGCTGCCCGGTTGTATTCAATAATAACCTGTGGCATACCGGTAACCTTTTCAACAAAAAGATTTTTGGCGCCTTCTACTGTATTTACCACATTTCCTATCAAATGAGCGTATTTGGCCAATGAATCCAGGTCTTCGCCAAACAATTTAAGTACCACATCCTGGCGTGCTCCAGTCATCAATTCGTTGAATCGCATTTGTACAGGAAATTGAAAACTTGCTGTTACACCCGGTACTTCTTCGAGGGCCTTGCTCATTTTTTCAGCGAGCTCAGGAAAAGATTTTGCGCTGGTCCATTCTTCCTTGCTTTTCAAAATAACCATCATATCACTGGCTTCCATTGGCATTGGATCTGTTGGCACTTCACCGCTACCGATTTTAGTCACCACCATTTCCACTTCAGGGAACCTGGTTTTTAAGATGTGTGCCGTTTTTTGTGTGTTCTCAATTGTGGTTGAAATACTGCTACCCGTGAGCACGCGAGTATCTACTGCAAAATCGCCCTCCTCTAAGGCCGGTATAAACTCTCCACCTAAACAACCAAGCGTTACTATTGCTGTGGCAAATAATAGAAGCACACTCAATAAAATAGTTTTAGGAAAACGCAAGGCCTTTTGCAAAGTGCTATCATACCAACCCTCCAAAGCATGCATCATCCGGTCAGAAATATTGAGCTTATGTTTTGTTATTTTACTTAGAAACACTGCACTCATCATTGGAATATAAGTGAGCGACAAAACAAAAGCACCCAGTAAAGCGAAAGCTACCGTTTGGGCCATTGGTTTAAACATTTTCCCTTCAATACCCTGTAAGGTAAAAATGGGCAAATACACCACCAGAATAATTACCTGCCCAAACACAGCACTGTTCATCATTTTTCCTGCAGAATGCTGTACCTCCTGGTCCATTTGTTGCTGATCAAGTTTACTCAGGTGCTTAAATTGTGTGTTGTGCGATAAGCGGTGCATGACCGATTCAACAATAATTACTGCCCCATCCACAATGAGTCCGAAATCAAGTGCTCCCAAACTCATAAGATTTCCACTCACACCAAAAATATTCATGAGGCAAATGGCAAAAAGCATAGATAAAGGAATAACAGAAGCCACCAAAAGTCCGGCCCTAAAATTGCCGAGAAATAACACCAGCACAAACACCACAATCAAGGCCCCTTCCATCAAATTTGTTTGCACAGTTCCAATAGCTTGGTTCACCATTTTGCTTCTGTCAAGAAAGGGTTCAAGCAAAACGCCTTCGGGCAAGGTGGTTTGAATTTGTGAAATTCGTTCTTTTACATTCTTAATTACCTCATTGCTGTTGGCGCCTTTCAGCATCATAACTATGGCTCCCGCTACTTCTCCTTCACTGTTGTAACACATAGCGCCGTATCGCGTAGCATACCCGATGTTTACTTCCGCCACATCTTTCATAAACAAAGGCGTTCCTCCTTCTGTGGCTTTTATAGAAATGTTTAAAATATCAGTTTCTGAACCAATTAAACCTTCGCTTCTGATGAACAACACCGTTGGTCCTTTTTCAATATAAGCACCGCCGGTATTTTGATTATTTTTTTCCAACGCAGTAAACACGTCCTGCATAGTAATATTATACGACTGCAGTTTGTTGGCGTCTACTGCAATCTCATATTGTTTGAGTTTACCCCCAAAACTGCTTACTTCTGCTACGCCCTTCACTCCCAGCAATTGCCTTCGCACAATCCAATCTTGAATTGTGCGCAAATCAGTTTCGTTATATTTGTTTTTATACCCCTCTTTTGCACGCAGCACGTATTGGTATATTTCACCCAAACCGGTTGAAATTGGTCCCAGCTCTGGTGTGCCAATGCTTTTTGGAATGAGGTTTTGCACTTTTTGCAAACGTTCTGCAACCTGCTGTCGGGCCCAGTATATGTCTGTTTCGTCATTAAACACAATCGTTACCAAAGACAGGCCAAAACGTGAAAAACTTCGGATCTCTTTGATGCCCATAATGTTTGTGTTAGCCTGTTCTATAGGAAAGGTAACCAAGCGTTCAATATCGGTAGCCCCGAAAGAAGGTGCCACCGTAATAACCTGAACCTGGTTGTTGGTGATGTCGGGCACCGCATCAATTGGCAGCTTGGTGGTTTGATAAGCGCCAAACACTATCAGGGCAATGACTAAAAGACCAACAAGTAGTTTGTTTTTAATTGAAAATGAAATGATTTTAGTCAACATACTAATTCTATTAATTGATTTGATTCAAGAATATAGAACTTGCCAGAGCAGAATGCCCTAACAGGTTCAAAAAGATCAAAAAAACTAACAGGATTTTGGCGGCTGCCAAATGGAAGAAAGGTGGGCAGAACTTAAGAAAGTATCGGCGTACTCCGAATAATAACATGCGGTTAAAATTCGCGTTTTTGGGGAAATCTGACTCGAAGCACCATTCATAAAACCGCTCATAAAAGCAGATGAACAGCCATCGTGTGATTTAAAAGGCAATTGCTTATCCCGATCAGTATCCCCATCGCCATCAGTTTGCTGTGAATAATGCATGCACAGAAATTCCCAAAACGATAAGCTTTGTGTTTTTTCTTTGTGTTCAACAAAATGTTCAATAAGCAAGGGGAGTTTTAGCAATTGGTGCAACTCAGTTACCGAACTGAGATAAATAGAAAGAAAAAGTATGATGGTAATTTTTCTCAAGATAACAAAGGTAGAAAAAATGAGCTTTTCATTCAAACCTTTAGGAACTCAAGTATAAAGGTCTCAATAAACACTACCTATTTCTCTGTAGTGTTGAATATAATCACGCAGACTATTGCCCATTCTTTTAAAAACAGCATATACGGACCTGATATTTGGAAAAAACAGCTGGGAATTCTTTTTTTTGAGCAGATTTGAATACCTTCATGCATGTTTAATTCAAAATCCATGAAAACTCGTCTGTTTCTGATTGCATGTATTTTTAGTAATTGTTTTTTCCTTGCACAAACCATAAAAGAAAAGGAAGTGCCTACTTCTGTTTTACAAGCCTTTCGTAAGGATTTTCCGGACGTGAAAGCCAAGAGCTGGGAAAAAGAAGGAGATGCTTACGAGGCCGAATTTAAGATCAACAAAACAGAATCCTCTGCAGTGTATAATGCCAGCGGGGTGTTTTTAGAAAAAGAAATTGAAATTAAGGCATCAGAATTGCCAAAATTTGTTCTCGATTACTTTGAAAAAAACCAGCCGGGAAAAAAAATCAAGGAAGCCTCTAAAATTACCGCAGCGGACGGTAGAATAACCTTTGAGGTCGAAATGGAGGACACAGAATACAAATTCCAAGAGGAAGTGGGTTTATTTGAGGTTGAAAAGGAGGAAGAAAAGAAAAAGAGAGAAAATTAAAATTCAAACTTGTATCCTACACCTTTAACTGTTTTGAAGTACTCGTCTCCAATTTTTTCGCGCAGCTTTCGGATATGAACATCAATCGTTCTGTCGCCAACCACCACTTCATCGCCCCACACTTGATCAAGAATGTATTCACGCGTGAACACCTTGCCTGGTTTACTGCATAGCAATGAAAACAATTTAAATTCTTTCTTAGGCAGGGCAATTTCCTGACCCCCTTTAAATACCGAGTGTTTTTCCTTATCAATTCTTACATCCCCGAATTGCATATTCCCTTCGGTCTCTGTAGAAGTTTGTAATCTGCGTAAAAGTGCTTTTACCCTGCTAATGAACACCCTTGGTTTGATGGGTTTGGTGATATAATCGTCGGCCCCTACCTCAAAACCGGCTATTTGTGTATAATCTTCACTTCTGGCGGTTAAAAAAGCAATCAAAACATCACTTAAACCCTTTTGTTCACGAATTTCACGACAGGTTTCTATGCCATCCATATCCGGCATCATCACGTCAAGTACGATTAGCTGAGGTAATTCCTTTTTGGCAATTTCAATGGCATCCCTACCATTACTGGCCGTTAACACATCATACCCCTCTTTTTTGAGGTTATAACCCAAAAATTCAACAATGTCGGGCTCATCATCAACCAGTAATATTTTTATTTTGGTGCTACTCATAGTCAAAAACGACCGTACAAACTTAACACTATGCTTTGACCCCTAAAGTTAACTTATTCTTAAGTTATTTGCAATTTCATGTGATTTCGTTAAAGTTTTGGTAACCTGAAATTTAAACAGATGTAATTTAAGGGGCCTTTCTTTGCAGCGTTAAAACGCAAACCATGCAAAAGTTTACCATATTTATATTGTTCATCCTGTCAGGCCTGTTTTTGAATGCCCAAACCGGGAGGATTTCCGGAACCATTTTAGACGCAAAAACCGGAGAAACCCTCCCCGGTGCCACCATACTCATTGAAGGGACCAACAAAGGTGCAGCTGCTGATTTTGACGGAAAATTTTCGATTAACAGCGTACCCGTTGGTAAAGTCAATCTTGTTATTTCTTTCATTTCATACACAACAAAAAAAATTACCGGCGTAGAAGTCAAAGCTAATGATGTTAGTAATGTTAACATTTTGCTGGAAGCCTCAGCCTCCACCGAACTGCAGGAAGTTGAAGTGGTGGTTACCTTAAACAAGGAAAACAATACGGCCCTGGTATTACAGCAAAAAAATGCAAGCAGTGTAAGTGATGGTGTAAGTGCTGAAACCATAAAACGAACACCCGACAGAAACACCAGTGATGTTTTGAAACGGGTAAGTGGTGTTACCATTCAAGATGACAAATTTGTTGTAGTAAGGGGTTTAAATGAAAGGTACAACACCTCATATCTTAATGGTGCCCCTTTGCCGAGCACAGAACCCGACAGAAAAGCCTTTGCGTTTGACCTATTTCCTGCTAATATGCTCGATAACATTGTTGTATATAAAACGGCAACTCCTGATATGCCCTCTGAATTTGCCGGAGGCATTGTTCAGGTAAACACAAAAAGTATTCCTGACAGAAACTTTATTTCTGTGAGTGGTGGTGTGGGCTACAACAACATTACAACAGGCAAAACAAAGACTGTGTATGAAGGTGGTAAACTTGATAACCTGGGTTTTGATGATGGTTCCCGTGATTTGTCTTCTGCAATTCCTCCTTCCAGCGAAAAAGCATCCTGGATTTCCAATGCCGATCAGGCCAAAATGGCAAAAAACATGCCAAACGATTGGGCTTTCAGCTACGATAAATTTAACCCGAACATAAGTGCTCAGCTGGCCGCTGGTTATAACTTAAAAAGAAAAGACAGGGATTTTCTGGGCGTATTGTTCAGTCTCAGCTACTATAACGTTAATAACCTCTATGATGTGAGAAGAACGGAATATGAAGAGTTAAGCATAAGTGGAGAAAACCTTGTTCAAAAACCTAAAGAGCAGGAATATACCAACACGGTAAATCAAACCCTTGCCTCATCGGGTGCCATGCTCAATCTCTCATTGAAATTAAATGAAAACAACACCATCAGTTCCAAATCCCTGTTCAGTGGCATGGCCGATAATAAATTCATTACATCAAAAGGAACAAACAACTACAACGAACAAAATATAATTCAAGATAGAATTAACATTCGCTATTTTTCAGCCAACAAAATTTTAACATCTCAACTGATTGGCGAACACTATCTACCGGAAAGTAAATTCAAAATAAGTTGGAATGGTGGCTTAAGTATCATCAACCGTACCGTTCCTGCAATGCGCTTTGATGCTTATGGTAAATACTCCTACGTTAATCCCCCATCTGATCCTTCAGAGGCGCCAAATTTAAAAGACACGGTATACGCTGCATACATCTCTTCATCGGTTGGGCCTGATTATGCAGGATTCAGGGTTTACTCCGATCTTCAGGAACGTTTGCTTGGTGGTCGACTCGACGTTTCGCGCCTTATTAAATTTTCTCCGGACGTGAAAGTAGATTTTAAGGCGGGGGGCTTGATACAAAACCGTCAAAGGCAATTTGCCATTCGTTCATTTGGATACGATAGATACAACCAAACCTCACAAGGCATCTTTTTTTCGGATAGTTTATTGTACCTCGAATCAAATGAATTATTCAGCGAACAAAACATGGGCGTAACGCCCGATGGCAAAGGAGGACTCAAGTTAGTTGAATCTACAAAACCGGATGATAATTATTATGCGGGCTCAAACCTATTAGCAACCTACGGCATGGCCGAACTAAAATTCAGAGAAAAGTTGCGGGTCATTGCCGGCGTGCGTTACGAGAGTTATTTCCAAGAAGTTAATGTGGCTTATTTTGCTGACAGAGATTCGGTGTTTGTGAACAGCACCGTGAATGACCTGTTGCCTTCATTAAACGTCATTTATAATATCAATGAAAAAATTGGCGTTCGGCTAGCCTATTATAAAACTTTAAACCGCGCCGAATTCAGAGAATTGGCTGTAACCAATTGGTATGATCCTGAATCACGCCTTTCCATTGCTGGGAATGCAAATCTTGAGCGGTGTTTTATTCAAAATTTTGACGCTCGTTTCGAAATTTACCCCGGCAGAGGACAACTTTTTACGGTTTCAGGATTTTACAAATACTTTGACAAGCCCATTGAGAAGTATATGTTTCCCGGTAACGCCATTCAGATGTATTACAAAAACGCCAATTTCGCCCACGTGTATGGAGCCGAAATGGAATACCGAATTAACATCGGCGCTATTCTTAAAAAAGATTCCATACCCTTTCTCAGTAATTTAGTTTGGTTTTCTAATCTTGCACTTATCAAATCTGAAGTAAATGTTAAAGGTATCGATGAAAATGTGCCTGAAACAAGACCCATGCAAGGTCAGGCACCCTATATCCTAAACACAGGATTATCTTACATTGACAATAAATACTTTTTTAGTGTAACCGCCATGCTCAACAGAGTGGGGCATCGTTTATACCTTGTAGGAAGTAACATTATTCCAAATCGTTGGGAAAATCCTAGAACGGTTGTTGACCTTCAACTTTCCAAATCTTTTTTACAAAACAAATTAGAACTTCGCTTCAATATACGTGATATTCTGAGACAGGATTGGATTATCTATTATAAGGGCACCGCCCGCGAAAGCAACAAATACCAACCGGATGTGGATTATGTGAATTTTGTAAGAAACTACGGCAGTACGTATTCTTTTGTAATAAGTTATAAATTTTAACTATTCAGGTAACTTTAAGTTAACACAAACGTGAATGTTTGGTAAACTTCATGTAAGGTTAAAGTAATTTACTCTTCAGACATTTGCAGCGGATCAAATAATATTAACCAAACAAACAAAAAGATGAAAAAAATTCTATTCACCGGGCTAAGCGCCCTCCTGTTTGGAGCCAGTGTAGCCCAAACCCCTTTCTTCGAAAGAACCTGTTACCGCGGAGCCTTTGCGCCTGCACCAACTCCTATGTGGACTGATAACTGGACAGAATGGGATCCTCAAAATAAAGTTTACCCTGCGCCTACAGTTACAGTAACCGGTAACATCACCACCAACACTACCTGGACCTCAGGTCAGGTTGTTTTACTTTCAGCACAGTGTTTCATTAAAAACAATTCGGTACTTACCATCCAGCCTGGTGTAATTGTGCTTGGCGACAAGGCCGCAACAGGAGCAGGTATTTTTGTTACGAAAGGGTCGCAAATCATTGCGAATGGAACAGCAAGTAGCCCTATCGTGTTTACCTCAAACCAAGCACCGGGTCAAAGAAGTGCCGGAGATTGGGGAGGATTGGTTCTTCTTGGAAAATCAACTAATAATAATTCAAACGGTATCAGCAACATCGAAGGTTTGCCTATTTCGGCCGACACTGAATTTGGTGGAGGCGCCAACCCTGATGCAAATGATAATTCAGGAAGCCTAAAATATGTACGTTTAGAATTCTGTGGTTACACTTATCAACCAAATCAAGAAATTAACAGCTTAACAATGGGCTCAGTAGGCAAAGGTACCACTATTGATTACGTTCAAGTTTCGTTCGGTAACGATGATGCGTTTGAATGGTTTGGTGGTACTGTAGATTGTAAACACCTGGTTTCATTCCGTAATTTGGATGATGATTTTGATACTGACTTAGGATTCAGTGGCAGAATACAATTCGCTCTAGCCGTTCGCGATCCTCAGATTGCTGATAACCCTTCTGTATCTACCTCTGAAATTTTTGAATCAGATAACGATCCAACCGGAACTGCAGCTACTCCAAAAACTTCAGCGATTTTCAGTAATGTAACGGGTATCGGTCCACGCAGAGGTCAAGCCAGCCCAACTGTTGCTTCAGGTCACCGTCGTGGTCTTAGAATCCGTCGTAACTCTGAGTTGAAAGTATTTAATTCTATCTTTATGGATAATCAAACAAGAGGTTTGTTTATTGACGGTTCAGCTTGCGAAAACAATGCCAATGCCGGAACCTTGAAATTTAAAAACAACATTCTTGCAGGTTACGGTCAGCGCGCTACTGAATCAGGAACATTTGGCATCATTAATACCAACACTTTTGTTGCTGCTAATGCTAATGATACACTTCCAAGTGCTGCAAATATTTTGGTTACACCTTACAACTATACATCACCTGACTACCGTCCCGCTGCCGGATCAATTGCACTTTCAAATGTTAGTTTCACGGATGCAGCTATCTCTTCCATCAGCGGTAACACTTCCGTTGCTTTAGCTACAATCGCATCTAATTCTGTTTGTATAGGAGATGCGGGTAACATCACATCATACACTTTTGCGCCATCTACTACTGTTAGTGCTGGATATTGCTCACTTAACTGGAGCGCAAGTGCAGGACTTAGCATTTCAAACGCAACAGTTCAGACGCCAAACTTCACTGTTAGTACAGTTGGTGTTCATACTGCTACCTTAAGTGTGTTAAACGGTGATGCTACTCAAACTTCAGTAATTACAATAACTACGTTTACTTGCGAAAATGTTGGTATCAATGAATTCAACAACAGCATTTCAAATGTTGTGTTGTTTCCAAATCCTGCTACCAACAACACCAGTGTACAGTTCAACGCATCAAAAGCAAACCAATTAACTATTGAATTATTCGACATCAGTGGTAAATTAGTAAATCGTGTTGCTTCTAAAATGAACCTTCAAATTGGCAACAATGACGTTGTGATAAACACCAACGACCTTGAAAACGGAATTTATTTTGTTACGCTTAGCACTGATTCAGCTAATCAAACATTAAAGCTGGTTGTTCAACACTAATCAACTTGTCTTTTTATTTAAAACGCCTGCAACTTCAGCAGGCGTTTTTTTTTGAATACACATTTTTATAGGATATACATCACCAGTGTCGTTTTCACTGATTTAATATTTACTTAACACACGCTTGGTTTAGACTTAAACTGAAAACACAAACTTTACTTTCTTAGTATGATGAACGCTTCTGAAGCCCATATTGTTTTTCTGGATCAAAGTCCGCATAAAATATTGAAAACAATTGACTTGTTGCGCACCCAATACAATAATCTTAAAGTGTTTTCAGAAGAGCAGGAATTTATGAGTTACATTGAACAACAGGTTGTTCAGGTTATCTTTTTAAATCTTGATTTGCAACCCAACGATGGTATTGCGGTATTAAAGGAAATTCGCACAAGACAATTTAAAGAAATACCCTACGTTGTACTTTACTCAGAAAAACAAGATGATTTTCTCCAAGAGCTTGCTTTTGCATCCGGAGCCGACGCATTTATTAGTTTTCAGTTAAGGCCTATGACTCTAAAACTCTTTCTTCAAAACCTTCTGTGGAGAAGAAAAATACAATTTCCAAGTCACGAAGCAGAGGACTTACACATTGATACTGAGCGTTACCTTATTTATCACAAAGGTCAGCCTATTCAGCTTCCAAGAAAAGAATTTCAGCTTATGGAATTACTTTACACCAATTCCGGCAAGTACTTTAGTAAACCTGAAATAGCAGACTTGCTTTGGAAAGACAATAGCATCGCCAACAAACGCATTATTGACGTGCACATATATAACATCCGTCAACTGTTTGGGAAAAACATAATACACTCTCAAAAAGGAAAAGGGTATCGCTTAATTAAAACACAGACTACCTAAGCGTCATTCACCATCCGGGCAAAATTTAAAGATTCTTAGTAATTTTGGTTATTCAACCGAACCAACATGAAATCTTACTTTTGTCTTCTTTTTATTTGTTGTATCTGTTCTTCAGGATTCTCTCAAATTGAGCAGAATGGGTTGGTCAACTGGCTTAGCTTTAAAGAAGCCCAGGAAAAAAATAAACTTCTTGAGAAACCTTTTTTAATTGATGTTTATACCGACTGGTGCGGTTGGTGCAAGCACATGATGCGAACAACCTATTCTAACGAGGGTATTGCCGGATACATCAACACCCATTTTTATCCTGTGAAATTTGATGCCGAGGGCAAAGACACCATTGAGTATCATGGAATAACCTACAAGCCAACTTCGCCCCTGCCACGAACGCCGCATGAGTTGGCTTTAAAATTCCTTGGCAGCAGTCTAAGTTATCCCTCCACGCTATTTATAACAAATCAATTTCAATACAACCTCCTGTCACAAGGTTATCTTGAGGATAAAAAAATAGAACCATTGTTGGTATTTATGGTTGAGAATGCCTGGAGAAATGCGACTTACGATGACTTTAGTCTTTATTTTAACCGTACATTTTATGATACAGCCTATCCAAAAGGAAAAATAAACCGTGTTCCTTTGGAAGCGCTTGAATCCCAACAAAAAAAGAAAGCTAAAAAAACGTTGGTTCTTCTGAATAGCGGATTCTGTAATACAGGAAAAGTGATGTCTGCCACAACGTTTAATGATACCAGCATTGTGAATTATGTGAATTCAAAATACAACCTCTGTGAGTTGGATGTGAGCAGGGGTGACAGCATACCTTTTAAAGGTGCTAAATACGGACAGGTTCTGGTGAATAATTTCCCACTCCACAGTTTAGCCCTCAAACTTAGCAACAATGCCTTTAGTTTACCTTCCATTTGCATTTTAGATGAAGAATTGAATACCCTTCAGGTCCTTAACTTTTACTTTTCGCCTCAATCGCTAAAACCGGTATTACAGTATTTTGGTAGCGACGTTTACAAAATAAAAC
Organism: Bacteroidia bacterium; assembly: GCA_025455485.1. GTDB lineage: Bacteria > Bacteroidota > Bacteroidia > B-17B0 > Aurantibacillaceae > Aurantibacillus. The sequence continues at coordinate 44,717 of JALOMJ010000007.1, forward strand.
CCTATAATGAATTCCTGAAGGAAGGCGAAAAACCTGTAAAAAAAACTAAATAATCACCAATTCACATCTGCTAATTCATCAATTTCCTGTTTTCAACTTTGAATTTCTAATTTTTCTTGCTATTTTGGCTTTGTGCGATTCTTATCGTTTATAGTCATCTTTGTTTTGGCCTTGGTTCAAGTCTCATTTTTCAGGAATGATCCCACTAAATCTTTGTCTAAAAAAACTGAGAAAGAAAACGCACCCTACTCCGGAGAACCTCTTTGCAGAAATGTAGTTGGGTTACCCAATCAAAAAACCAGCTTTTGCGAAGATTATATTTTTGATCAAACCTTATACGATTTAAGATTAGATACACTAAAGCAGGTTCAATTTTGGAGAGATGTAATGAACCTTCAAGAAGACAGCAGTTTGGTGAATTTGGCAGCATCCAGAAGGGTTTTTGAAAGAATAAGTACCGCGGCCTGGAATAAAAAAAGTGACTCCCTCAAAGCAGTCTACCGCGACAGCATTCGTGGATTAAATTGTCTGGATACTACTAAGAAAATATTAATCACTTCAGGCAAAAAGTTTTTCTATGATTTTGATAAGGCCAGTGAAAATTTGCACAATGGTATCAACTGCTTTATTTCTAACGGCGTAGATCCTTGGTACGCTCAAGCGATACTGCTAATTGAAAGTCCTAATAAACTGCAAAAATCAAATGTTGGTGCTTATGGCCCTTTTCAGTTGATGAAGGACGTTGCCCGTATGTATGGCTTAAAAGTGAATAAACAAATTGATGAACGTGCCAATTTTGAGCGGTCGGCATATGCCGCCAGCAGTTTAATTAAAAAGATTTGCATTCCTTACACAAAAAAAATGCTTGATTCGCTTAAAATTGCGAATTACAACGAGCACGACCTCTGGTTTCGTTTGCTGGTAATGCATTCGTACCATGCAGGCGCTTATAATGTTCAGAAGGCCCTGTTTGCCTTTAACCCTTGCGAAGGCGGCATGGAATTGGTTTATGGCCTTTGGCGCACTCAAACCAAACGGTTCAAAAGCGCTTCACAAAACTATTCCCAGCTCATTCTGGCTGCCATGCTTGAAATGGACGCCCGCAGAAGTGAATTGAAGTTGGCAAAATTGTAGGCAAATTTTCCGGTTTGGTATGGTATGGTCATGGTCTGAATCAAAAGGCGTAATTTTGTGTACATTCTCTTATGCAACATTTAAAACAACGCCCCCGGCGAAACCGTAAAAATCAATCTATCCGCAACCTGGTTCAGGAGAATTGGTTGAGTGTTCACGACCTCATTTTACCTCTTTTTCTGATTGAGGGAAAAAAGAAAAGTACAGAAGTTCGTTCTATGCCCGGAATATTCAGGTATAGTCCGGATATGCTGCTGAAAGAAATAGAATCTTGCCTTAAGCTTGGCATCACTACTTTTGATCTCTTTCCAAGTCTGAGTAACACGCTCAAGGATAAAAAAGCCTCCGAATCACTAAATGAAAAAGGGCTTTATTTATCCACTCTGCGTTTAATTAAAAAAGAACTCCCGGAAGCCATTATTATGACCGATGTGGCCATGGACCCATATAGCAGCGACGGGCACGATGGGTTTGTAAAAAACGGTGAGATCATTAACGATGAAACACTGGAAATACTCGCAAAAATGGCTGTAGCGCAGGCCAAGGCCGGTGCCGATATCATTGGGCCCAGCGATATGATGGATGGGCGTGTGGGGTATATCCGCGAGGCTTTAGACAAAAATGGATTTACCGACGTTTCCATCATGAGCTACACGGCCAAATACGCAAGTGCTTTTTATGGTCCATTCAGAGATGCATTGGATAGTGCTCCAAAATTTGGAGATAAAAAAACCTATCAAATGAATCCTGCAAACAGCAAAGAAGCACTTTTAGAGGCTGAATTGGATACGCGGGAGGGTGCAGATTTTCTAATGGTTAAACCGGCTTTAAGTTATATGGATGTGATACGATTATTAAAAGACCATTGCACCCTGCCCATAGCAGCCTATAATGTTAGCGGCGAATACGCCATGGTAAAAGCTGCGGCGGCAAAAGGCTGGATTGATGGAGACCGGGTGAGGGATGAGATTTTACTCAGTTTAAAACGCGCAGGCGCTTCTGTTATCCTTACCTATTTTGCGAAAGAATTTGCAAAAGACCATAAAGAGCGTTTGCACATTTTGTAAACATTTCTTTCATCAAGATAAAGAAACACATATTCCTCTGTGGTTTTATGGGAAGTGGTAAAAGCACCATAGGGAAAAAAACTGCTCAGCTGTTAAACATGCCCTTTATTGATCTTGATCAATACATCGAACTGCAAGAACACCGGAGCATAGCAGAAATTTTTGAAACAGAAGGAGAATCGGCTTTTCGTATTAAAGAAAATTATTACCTCACTGCCCTCCTGAACCACTCTTTGCCCTGCCTAATAGCCCTGGGGGGTGGTACAATTTGTTTTAATAATACGCTGGAGCTTGTAAAATCCCATGGTGTATTGGTGTATATTGAACTACCCCCGGCAGCGCTGGTTAGCCGATTGAGCACAAATAAAGATTCACGGCCTTTGCTCAGGAAAGTAAGCCAGGAGCAATTGTTTAACCATGTTAGCCAGCTACTAAATAGTCGTAAAACGTATTATGAGCAAGCCCACCTTAAGATTAATGGTATTAACCTAAGACCAGAACACTTGATCGATGAAATCAAGTCCTTTCTTTAAATTCATTTTGGCGCTTCTGTTAGGCCTTTCCTTTCATGGCGGCCGAGGACAGGAAAATGCTTACCCGAATACAAACTACGGTTTTTATGCCGGAATCAATCTGGCGTTCGGCACTCATGTGCAGAGACTGGGACTGAATGCTGGCTTCTATGTTTATTACAATTGGTTTCAAAGCAATACCGAACTTAGGCTCTACAAGAATAGGAAAAACCTTGGCCCTCAAAATAGCTACAATGAATTCGTGCTATCGCAGGGCGTAGTGTATGCTTTTGGTAAAAGAAATCGGGCTGAAAATGTATTCATGAGTTCCGTCTCCAATCAAACCGGCTATGATCACGCAATGGCCTATACCTACAGTGCCTACTTTAATAAAATCGGCACCAGGCAACAAACAGGCATTTTAGCGTTTCAGTTTGGAGATATTTTCTTTATTGCTGAAAACGATTTATTGGCCAAACCTTCGCTCGATCGGTTCCGGACAGGGGCATTTTTACTGATGTACCAATACCAAAACCTTTATCAGTTTGCTGTTAATTGCACTATGTGGACAGGGCAAATGGGGAACAGACAAAACCTTGATGCGGCTTCAGCATTCGCGCATTGTTATATGGATAGCCTTGGGGGGCGTTATACCAATTACTCGCACGGGATGTTGAGTTTGCAAATGAAAACTGCTTTACCGTATTATCAAAACCTGCAGGTAAATGTTGGAATAGATGCGGAGCAGATACGAAATTCAGTTCAAAATAAAGTATTCCACGACATGGTGATGTTGCCAAAAAAATGGAGGCCTAAAAACAACTGTCACATCCCCATGCTTGACTCAAACGGAAATCAATACCTTTATAAGGAAGGTCAAAAAATTAAGTCGGCGCGTTTGTTCCTCAACGCTTTTGCAAACCCTTCTCTTTTTTATTAAGTTTTATTGAACCACTTTACTTTTACTAACCACCGAAGCCATGTTGAACCAGCCGATAGCTTTAGTTGGGGTTCCTGAAGGGGTGACGATATTTGTTCTAACATTTTCGGGGGTTGTTGCAAACAATCCGCCATTTTGTATTTGTGCTACAGCCTGATTCAAAAAATTATAACACTCTCTGCTAATTGAATGAATTTCCACCTTGCAAACATCGTTTTTTTGATAGGAATTAAAACCAAGGAATATTCCGGGAGGTGTAAAATCCAATGTATCGGCATTTGGGTCAAACACTTCTCCGTTCGTGCCATCGATTGATGTATTTAGGTCACCTGGGCCGCCGAAAAGTGTATCGTTTCTGAAGGTTTTAATCCAATAATAATCTGCATTTTGATCCACTTTATCTCTTGCCCAAAGTGCACAAACATAAAATGGCTCACCACTTCCAAACCCCCCTGTGCCATCGTTAAAAACAGCGCTTATGCTATCTATTACGGCTGTTCTTTTTTGTGTTGCCATGGCCGTGTAGTTAAAGCCATCAATATTTACATTTAATTCGAAGGCGTGATTGATAGCGCCAATAGGGGGCAGCGTTGCGGCATCATAAACATAACGTCCATTACCGCTGTAGGTAAAAGTGTATTGCGCGTTGTTCGTTATGTCGGTGAGTAAAACCTGAGCTCCACTGACAACAGGTGCTTGTTGATTACTGAAATAATTATCGCTTTGCGTAATCACAATGCTTTGTGGTTGATTTTGATCGGTGATAAAGGCATCTATCACGTACAATTTTGATCCGGCATCAAGCTCTACCTGAACAACATCCTCACAGGAAGTGAAAATAACAACTGCGGATAAAAGAATACTATTAAAAATCTGCTTTTTCATGATCTTAGAAATTAAAATTATAGGTAATTGCAGGAACAAAGGAGCCCACTACTGAAAATCTCACGGCTTCTGTTTGAAATTGTGTTCCTTCTTTAGTTCTGAAGTAGATGCTGTAAGCATTTCTGCGGTTGTAGAGATTGTAAACACTCAGTACAATGTTTTGTTTGAATCGTCTTATGTCGTTCTTTCTGAAATTATACGTAGCGCCAATATCGAGGCGGTGGTATGCAGTAATCCGGTAATTGTTTCTTTCTCCGGTGGTGTTGTATGGTACGTTCCAATTCTGTATCTGAATTTTTGATGTAGGAAATGTGGCTGGTGTTCCGGTAAGAAAAACAAAGTTTGCAGAAACGGTCCAGCGTTTATTAAAATCGTAATTAGCTATGGTGTTCAGCACGTGTGTGCGGTCGTAACGGCTGTAAAACCAGTTGTTGTTGCTGATGCCATTCACCAGACGTTCAGTTTTACTTAAGGTGTAACTGATCCAACCGTTCAATTTCCCTTTGTTTTTCTTGATAAAAAATTCAGCCCCATAAGCTCTTCCCAAACCCTGAACTAATTGGTTCTCAACGGTAGGATTGATAAACAAATTTGCATTATCAATATAATCCAATTGGTTTTGCATGTATTTATAATATACCTCCACTGAAGTTTCGAATGTGTTGTTCAGGAAGTTTCTGAAATACCCCACACTTCCCTGATCGGCGATTAAAGGAGTGAGGTTGTTGGAAGCAATGGTATAAACGTCAAGCGGTGTGCTTGCAGCTGTGTTACTTATGAGTTGAAGGTATTGGGCCATTCTGTTGTAACTGGCTTTAATGGAACTTTGTTGATTCAGCACATAATTCAATGCCAAACGGGGTTCGGGATTAAGGTAAGATTGTATTAACTCCCCGGCCTTATAAAATTTAGAACCTTCCAATGGCAGTTCTTCATTAGGAATTGTATCGCCGAAAGTATAGGCGGTACCTTCTCCTATATAGGTATAAAAGCTTAAACGGAGACCGTATTCAGCCGTTAACCTTGGCAGTATTTTTTGCTCGTTACTGATGTAGGCTGAGTACTCTACCCCACGTCGGCGCTCAGCAACAAAGGATACGGTGGTATTATCAATTTTGCCTGTTGCATCATAGGGAAGAAAATTATAATACAATGCTTGTGCTCCAAACCGAACTGTGTTTTTGCTGTTAGGATAGAATCCAAAATCAGCTTTTAAACTGTTGTTGATGATGTT
>JALOMJ010000127.1 GCA_025455485.1 Bacteroidia bacterium
TTTTCATCCTGAACTCAGCGGAAGAGAAAATATCTTTTTGAACGGAAGTATTTTGGGCATGAAACGTGCTGAAATAAAACGGCAACTGGATGCTATTGTGGATTTTTCGGGTGTTGAAAAATTTCTTGAAACACCGCTAAAACATTACAGCAGTGGCATGCAATTAAGGCTGGCTTTTGCTGTAGCGGCTTTTCTTGAACCTGAAATTCTGGTAATAGACGAAGTATTGGCTGTAGGCGATTCGGAATTCCAGAAAAAATGCCTCGGTAAAATGGAAGATGTAAGCAAAAGCGGGAGAACAATATTATTCGTAAGTCATAGCGTGAACGCTCTAAAAACGATTTGCAAACGGGGTATCTATCTCAATGAAAGTACAGTTAGAACTGACGCGGATCTAAATACAGCTCTCAGGGACTATCTTAATTTAAATGATAAATCAGACACCCATTATCTCAGAGAAAAAAAGAATTCAGGAAAAGATTGTGAGATCCTAGAAATTAAAATTATTGATCGGTACGGAGAACCAAAACCTATTTTCCACCCAAGTGATGATATCTTTGTTGAAGTAATATGGGAAAACAAAAAAGGGCTGCCTGCCAGTCCCACTCTTGAGCTTCACGAATTAAACGGTAAAAAGATATTTTGGACAACAGACGCGGTGATTGACATAAATGGTTTGCTTAAGTCAAGCCCGGGAAAATATAAAAGTACAGCCATAATTCCTGGAAATCTGTTGAACAACGGAGAATTTGTTCTGCATGTAGGACTTGATCTCGCCTCACCAAGCATTAATTACGATTGTGTACTCAATGAACTTTTTTTTGCGGTACAGGATTCGATTGAAAAACCAAATATTGCCAGAGGCGGCTTTAGTTTTAACAACAGCGATTATGCGCTGTTACCCGTTTTAAACTGGAAATACGAAAAATATGCTGAAAAGTAATCTCGGATTCCGACTCAAATTCAAGAGCAAAATCTTTTTAAACCATCTGCTTACCAAAATTGGTGGTTATGGCATATACGACATCAGTGGTCCGGCATCAAAAAAAGGAAAACATGCACTGGAAATCTATACCGCAGAAGCCGTAAGTGCTAAACTGAGCGGCAAAATTGATACTTTCAATAAATTAAACTCGCATTCAGGGTTTTCTGAATCCCTCGTATTGCTTGAGCTTCTCCTGGAAAAAGGCTTCATTGTAGATTTTTTTCATTTGTACGGACCCCCTGAAATTACATGGTCAAAATACGAGTTGGTAATTGACGCCGGCCAAAACCTTGATAAGGCCCCGGAGGAAAACGGTCAGAAAAAGATCTTTTACTCCACTGCCTGCCACTGGAAAACCTTTAGGGAAAATCAAATGTTACGTTGTGTTTCTTTCCAAAACAGAAATGGTATGCTCATAAAACCAGACCGTGACATTGAGGCCGGGTATTCTGACGATTATGCCGATATCATCACCTGCTTCGGTGGGCCATACCAATGGGCAAGTTTTGGAAAGAACTCCAAAAAGGTGAGGCAGTTAAATATATCCTGCACCCACATCCCCCAAAACGTTCAAAAAAAAATCAGAAACAAAAACAAGTTCATCTGGTTTGGCGGTTACGGTCCTTTTCACAAAGGATTGGATCTGGTGATTGAGGCCTTTAGCGAATTGCCCAATTGTGAACTCTACATTATGGGCCACCTCAACCAGGATTTAATTTTTCAGAAATGGTTGGGGAGTATGTTTTTAAAACACCATAACATTCATTTTAAAGGCTGGCTTGAACCACAATCACCGGAATTCCTGAAATTGGCTCTTGAATGTGATGGTGCAGTATTCGCGAGCTCGTCTGAAGGCGGAGCAGGCTCTGTTATACAGTGTATGCAATTTGGAGTAATTCCCATCGTAAATCAAAGCACTTCCCTTCCAACAGAAAAAAATCCTTTTGAAGTTCACGGACAAAACGTGGAAGAAGAAATTGCTTCAATCAAAGAGGCTGTTCTGAAATTTTGTGATACAGACATTGCCTCATTACAAAAACTTTCCGAAGAAATTCAATTGTTCAGTCGAGAACACCATTGTCTGAATGCTTACAAAAATAGCCTGGAAAAACTGTTCCTCTCCTTTTAGATTTATACTAATTTAAATCCCATTTTGAACTTAATTTCATAACTCAAATGTTCTTTGCTAATTTCACCTTATTGCATAACACTCATGCGTTCTTCAATCCATAAAGTCTGTTTATTCGTAAGGGAAGATCTCGCCGCAATGGGAGATGCGTTTTTTGAAGCCGAGGAATTTTACGGTATGAAGTCAGACACATACATGTACAAAGCCTTAAGAGATGTGCTCAAAAGAGAAGGCATATCGTTGGGCACACAATATAAAAATCGCCCTGAAGATTCAGATGTTGTGATCTGTCTTAATGAAACATTGTTTTTTGTAAACTATAAACGGAGTTCAAAAAACAAAAAACTAATTCTTATACTCACTGAACCGCCCGTTTATAACGCCAAAGACTGGACTGTTGAGCGCCATGTGTATTTTGACTTAGTACTGTCATATGACAAAGATCTGTTACATCGGTCGCAGAATAAATACCATTTTATACATTTCCCGATTGAATTTCAAAAAACAACTACTTACGTTTTACCCTCCGAATCTGAATTCCATTCCAAAAAACTGGTTAGTATGGTGGCCGGTGCGTTCACAATTACAAAAGCACCCAGAGAGTACAATTCTCTTCTCTATGAAAGATATAAAATTCTAAAATTTTATAACCGGAATTACCCTAATCTACTCGACTTTTTCTCGAGAAATCCGCCTGTCGAAAAATTTAAACACTTCAGAGGTGCTAAAATTTTTTACACACTTCATGAAGCACTTCCCCGTTGGATCGGCAAAGTACTTTACAAAAGCCAAATCTCATCAGTGTACAGAGGTGCCATACCCGGAACTCAAAAACAAGCGGTGCTTTCCCAATATAAGTTTAATTTTTGTTTAGAAAATACACATGGTATCAAAGGTTTGATTTCAGAAAAAATATTTGATTGCTTTGAAGCAGGTACTGTTCCAATCTATTTTGGTGCACCGGACATAAAGGAACACATTCCTGAAAATTGTTTTATTGATTATGGTTTATTCACTTCGTTAAAAGAACTGCATGTTCATTTGAAGGAAATGAATTATAAGACTTACCTTTGTTATCTTAAAAATGCGCACACCTTTCTAAACAAGGGCGCTAGGCCCTTTTCTGCGGATGAATTTGTAAACAAAGTTTGCGCTCTGATTAAAGTATGAATATTTCTTTTTTTAACACGTACATTTCACCCGGCGCAAAACATAAGGTTGCCGAAGTACTCGATTCAGGATTACTAAGCGAAGGCCGTTTAACTCAAGAATTCGAGGATACTTTAAAATCGTTATTTGCATGGAAAAACACAATCTGCCTTAATAGTGGTACTTCGGCTTTGCATCTGGCTTTAGACATTTTGGATATTGGTCCTGGAGACGAAGTGATTCTCCCTGCCCAAACCTTTGTTGCCACCGGCCTTGCTGTTCTTTATTGTGGGGCTACTCCGGTATTTGCCGACATTTGCTATGAAGATGGAAACATCGATCCTGAAAGTGTGAGATTAAAAATCACTTCTAAAACCAAGGCCATATTCGCTGTTCATTGGGGAGGTTATCCCTGCAAGCTCGACGAACTGAAAGCGCTTACAGCCAATAAAAACATAGTTATTATAGAAGATGCTGCACATGCATTGGGCGCAAGTTACAAACATCAAAGTATTGGCACTGTTTCCGACATCACATGTTTTTCATTTCAGGCTATTAAACACCTCAGTACCGGAGATGGCGGGGCCATTTGTATCAATGACTCTGAACTTTACGAAAAGGCGATGCGTAAAAAATGGTTTGGTATTGACCGCAAAAACGCTCCCCTTTCTGAACTAGGCGAACGAATATACAACCTCAATGAAGTAGGTTTTAAATACCACATGAATAATTATGCGGCAGCACTTGGCCTTGCTAATCTTGAAAATTATACGACACGATTAGAATCGAGACGTAAAATTGCCGAATATTATAAACAGGAACTCCGTTCAATGGCTTCCGTTCAACTGTTCGAAGAGAGCAATGACTGCAAAAGTGCATATTGGCTGTTTGGTTTTCATGTCAAAAACCAACTTCAACTAATTAAAAAACTAAAAACGCTGGGAGTGCCTGCCTCGGTTGTACACCAAAGGATTGATAGAAACGCCATTTTCGGCGGGACAAACCATGATCTTAAAAATCAGGCTCTTTTTGATTCTACCCAGGTGCACATACCAATGCACGATGCAATAAACGAGACAACAGCGACTTACATTATTGAATCCCTTAAAAAATCACTATAAATCTATAGATTCGTTACAAAATTGTCTTAGACCAGAAACGTATTATGAAAAAAGTTTTAGTATTCGGCGCAAGTGGTTTTGTAGGAAAGAATGTAGTTGCATTGCTTATAAAACAAACATCCATCGCGTTGCACCAAACTTCCAGATCAAACGGTTGCGACCTCCTGAATTACAATGACTGCCGCTCGCTTCTTGAAAAAACAAAACCAGATTATATACTAAATTGTGCTGCACACGTGGGCAGTTTAAATTACGTTACACGCATGGCGGCCGAGGTCATCAGCGACAATTCCCGTATGGTTTTGAACATGTATCAGGCCATTGCCGAAGTGAGCCCTAATACCATTCTCATCAACCCCATTGCCAATTGCGCTTATCCGGCCCATGCCGAAACCTTTGTGGAGAGCGAATGGATGAACGGACACCTTCACCGCTCAGTACTTTCTTATGGCGCCAGCAAACGATTACTCTGGCACATTGGCGAAAGTTATTACATGCAGTATGGCATTAAATCCATTTACCTTTTTGTACCCAACATGTACGGAGCGTTTGACAGCACCGACCCCAACAAAGCACACGCCCTCGATGCTCTTATTTCTAAATTTGTAAAAGCAGAAAAGGAAAACAAAGAGGAAATTGAAATCTGGGGCACCGGAATTGCCGTCCGGGAATGGTTGTTTGCCGAAGATTTTGCCCGCATTTGTGAAAGCATACTCATCGGGAAAATAAGCATCGGCTTGGATGAACCCGTGAACATTGGTCAGAATTTTGGATTAAGCGTAAGAGAACTCGTTCAGCTTATTAATGCCAAGTTCAACAATAAATTTAAAATTCGCTGGAACCACGAAATGCCCGATGGCAGCCCCAGAAAAGTAATGGACGATCAGCGTTTCAGAAAAGTATTTGGCAATTTTGTCTTTACACCGCTTGATAAGGGCATTGACCAAACCATTGCCTATTACAATAGCGTATATCCGTATTAAACTTACACTATTTTACGCTGTAAAAATTGTAATAAAACAGCTCAACTTTTCACCCAATTTTGAGTGAATTCAATGTAATTCGGTTAATTTTATGCTCTCAATTATTCCTAATGATGTCAGCTTCCGAACAATTCGATAAACGTCTGCTCAAATCCTTTGGAAATGATGTTTTTATAAGCGTCAAAGCAGAAATCCGCCGCCCACACCTGGTTACAATAGGCAATCACGTGGCCATAGACTCGGGAGTTTACATCACAACAAAAGCAAGCATAGGCGACTACACTCACATTTCGCCCTACGTCACAGTTATTGGTGGAGAAAAAAGTGAACTGGTGCTCGGACATTTTGCTACCATTGCAGCCGGAAGCCGTATCATTGCAGGAAGCGATCAGTTTTTAGGAGAAGGGTTCACGAGCGTAACGGTGCCGGAAGAATTTCGAGATAAAGTGGAATTCAGCACCATCACCATCTCCCGCTTTGCCGGAATTGGAAGCAATGCCATTATTATGCCCGGAGTAACCATTGGCGAAGGCTCTGTAATAGGCGCTGCTGCAATGGTAACTGAAGACACTGAACCCTGGACCATATACGTGGGTACTCCAGCGCGGCCATTAAAAATCAGAAAAAAAGAGCTGATGCTGGACTACGCTAAACGCCTCGGATACTAATGAATGCTTTCACTTTAACATACGTTCTTACCACTTATAATAAACTGGACTACCTTAAAATTACCCTCCCTTTTTTAATTCAAGCGTGTAAAAAAGATGAAGAAATTGTGGTTGTGGATGGCGGCAGCTCAGATGGTACAAAGGACTTTCTTGAAAACCTCCTTAAGGAAAACAAAATCCATCAGCTGCTTTCCCAAAAAGATTATGGCGAAGCCCACG
>JALOMJ010000041.1 GCA_025455485.1 Bacteroidia bacterium
AAAAAAGAACGGACGAAATGCCCTTCTTGAAAAATCAAGAGAGCGTAAGCAATCGTTGCGCCTTGATTTTTGCTTCCCGCGCACAAGCCGGCTCAAACAGGCACTGCTTGTTTGCCCTTATCAAAGCTTGCCCCGACTCTTCGGGGAAAAAAGTAGGAAAAAAATTTTTACTTCAAAAAAAACAAAAAGACTTTTAGAATTACCTCAGTCCAACGTTTTAAGATAACGTTTAAACCAACTGTAAATTACCTTATGCATGCTCAGGGCAATAACTCCCCCCATGGCATTCGCCACCATATCCAGGTAATCAAACGACCGGTTGCTAAACCAACGGGCTTGCATCACTTCAAGTCCAACACCATAAAATACCCCCAACACGGTGTACACATACAAAAAACCCTCTTGTTGATTGCGTTTAAACGCGAACAGAAAAAACAAAATAGTCAAAACAAAAAAAATTCCTGCATGAACCCATTTATCAACACTCAGCAACTCCAACCAATGTGACGTGGGAATAAATTGTCCGGGAGTAGCACACAACAAAAAAATAAACAGTATCCAAAACACCAGCAAAAAAGTAGTGTGCCGAAATATAAAACTGCTGATACCTGAATTAAGCATAAAGTGTCAACCTGTTTGTGGGTAAATAAAAAACCCTCCTGTGTACTCACCGGAGGGTTAAAGAGTGTGACGCTTTTTTACGCCCCAATCAATTTTTTATAATCGTCTGCGTTCAAAAGATCCTTCACCTCATCGGGATTCGAAATTTTAATCTTAATCATCCAGCCCGCACCATAAGGGTCTTTATTAACGCTCTCAGGGGCCGAATCAATGTCTTTATTCATCTCGCTCACTTCACCACTCAAGGGCATAAACAAGTCACTCACTGTTTTCACAGCCTCCACGGTGCCAAACACGGCCTCGCGGTCCACGTGTTCACCAAGGGTTGTAATGTCAACATAAACAATATCACCCAATTCGCGTTGGGCAAAATCGGTAATGCCCACAGTGGCTTCATTGTTATTAATTTTAACCCACTCGTGGTCTTTGGTGTACTTTAAATCGGCTGGAAAATTCATAATTGGTTTTTGTGCTACAAATGTAATTGTTTGTTTTTAATGGGAAAGCGCTATTGGAAATTAATCCTTACACTAAACCCGGCATTGGTGTTTGAGGTTGGAAACGAGGCCGAAGTTCTGGGAACGGTTCTGATCCAGTCGTAATAAATTCTGAGGTTAATAGCCTGAGTCAGCTGATAATCAACATACGAGCGCAGGGTAAAAATATCGGTGCCTGCTGTTGGTGTGCTGGTACCATCGGTAACCTGTCGGATAATCGACACGTTTCTGCGAAAACTAAGGTCAACCTTTACCGTGAGATTGCTTTCAAGGGCTTTTCCCTGAATGCGTATGTTCTTAAATTTTAGTTTAGGGTACATATACCCCAAACCAATAATAAATTCCTGACCCTTGGTTTCTATTATCTGAAAGCCGGTAAGGTTAAGGGTGGTGGTTTTGTCGCGTTTGTTTTCCACATTCGCCGACCATCCGGGTTTTACAAACTGAAAATCAAACTTTATCAAAGGCGAAAACGATTCGCTTAAGGTTACCGAATTGATGTTATAATACGACACAAAGTTTTGACTGAGGGTGGTGGTGCCCGAAGTAACAGCAATAGGCTCACGCACATCCTGAATGCCATCGCGTGTGTTAAAAAGTATGTTGTTAGTATAGGCGTTTATGTTGTATATACTGCGGTACCCGTGCCTGAGTGTGATGCTGCGAAAGGTTTTTTTGAAAATAGGCAGCTTTCCTAAACCATCCCAGGAGGCCGTCCAGTTGGGCAAGGCCATTTTAGGGAAAATGTTTTGCGTACTGAAATTTTCAATCGTTCGGCCGGTATACGTTTCGTAAAAGGTGTTCAGCAACACGTCTTTTTGGTTGTTGGAATACCCATCATAATACTGCTGTCCGGCAAGCCCTGTTAAACCTGCACTGTTGGGGTTGCTTTCTGAAAGCAGCTTGGCCGTATTCGGACGATTAATTAAAAACTGCTCAAACAAGTCGGATTTTATGGGATCATCCCCATCCTGAAAGGCTTTAAAAATACTAATGGTGGTAATGTTGAAATTACCGGTAAGTACCGGACTGGCATTAAAATCAAACTGATCATCGGCCGGGCGCGTGGGATCATAAAGGATATAAGATGTGTAACTTTTATTGTTCGTGTAATTTCCGTTCAATTCAATTCTAAAGGAACTGTGAGGCTCTACATTTAAACGGTAATTGTAAGATTGTTTGCGCATCTCCGTATAACTGGAGTTTTGATTGGGGTTTTTTGTAATCCAGCCATTCTGCGCACTGGTTTGTCGGATGTTTTCATCATACAATCCGGTGGTAAACAAAAATCCCGGCGCTGAACCGTTAGACAAATCCATACCCATAATTTGTGAATTGGGAATAAAGTTGGGCAGCGCCTGTCCGGTTTCCTGCTGAAAGGTAAGCGACACATTTTTTACCATCATCACCAATTTGGCAAGGGCCTCAGCAATTTCTTCAAAGGTACTTGGCTTTTCCTCTTTAGATTCTTCTTCTTTTTGCGCATCTTTTGAGTCAGATGACTTGGCTCCGGTGGCTTTAACCTGAGAGGTACCGGGTTTCTTTTTCGGACTATTTACCTTTTTAAAGTATGGGATTTTATTATATAGCTGCATCATAGCAAACGAGCCGGTAAGGTTGTGTGATGCGGTATTCTGTATGGTGTTGGCTATGGTGGTGTCACTGTCGTCTACCGCAAATGGTTTTCTGGTCCAGGTATACGTACCACCATACCGGTATGTCACTTTCACAAAATCCAGCACCGGAATTTTGGATAATGGCACATCCCAGTTGAGGTTCATTTGTTGACGAAAGATGGTATTATCACCAAATTTTCCCTGTCCCTTGCTGTTGCCATTAAAAAACCAATCCACAATACTGTCACGGTTGGTGTTGATGCCCGAATACACCTCGCCCTGTGGTTCCAGTATCCGGCCTTCGTTATTGGCTGTATAATCAAATTTTAAAGTTTTACTGATAGGCCAGTTAAAATTGTAAGAACGGTTAATGAGAAAATTTTTATTGATTAAAGAGGGATTTAGAAACGCATCGCTGGTCTGATCATAAAAACTGGTAATGTCTCTGTTTTTGAGGGAGGCGTAATTACGCGTAAAATCAAGGGCAAACCCAAAATTGCTTGGCAAGGGCTGGAAATTAAAATCTTTGATCAGCGCAAACCATTTGTTTTTTAATGCCTTGCTTTTACTGAAGGGCTTAAAAACGGGTGGCGTGCGCAAGGCAAAGGCATACTGCAAACTGCCACGATGCTGCCTCACAATATCGTACTCAACATTCACATCGTTGTGCGATGACTCCGTATAGGCATACGTGCCGGTAAAATTGCTGACATCCCAGGGCATGGGTTTGGCTTTTGCCCGTTTTAATCCATCAATGCGCACACCACTTAAACTAAAGCCCTTCCTTTCCCTGAAATCAATGGTTTGACTTTTTATCGCATCCCGAAGGGAATCCGATATTGGAATGTCATCTAAATCCGACATCCTCACATCGGGATCCAAAGGATTAAACAAAGGAATAATTTTTGTCCGTCCAAAATTGTAATTCACCGGCAAAGTCACTTTCCACTTGTTTGGAAAAAATTTTCCTGCATTAACCGAAGTGCTCACATCCCAACTGATGTTTTGCTCCTTGCTTCTCTCATTGATCTTTTGCTCCACACTGCCCCAAAATGGCGACTTATACGTGCCCGCTAAAGATACGGTGGCCAAATCCGCCAACTTGGCCTGCAATTGCCCGGTAGTGGCCCAACCTCCCTCGTTATTAAAATCGGTAAGCCGCAATTCATTAATCCACACCTCCACACAGTGGGCAAGGTTATCCGCGCCTTTTTCATTTCTAATACCCACCATCACACTCTTCACAGTACCCAAATTTGGATTTCCAACAATGGTAACCGAATAACCCGACATAACAATGGTATAGGGCGATGACAATTGATTCAAATCTGAATAATACCCGTACTCACTGTTTCTTCTCGCTTTTACAGTGGTAATGTCCCTTGAAAAATTAAAGTTCACTTCATTACTGGCAGGCCAAACCGCATAACGATCGTCGGTACTGTTGGAATTGTATACACCTTTTGGAGTGAGTTTAAGCGGCACAGCATATTCATAAAAGTTGTTGTTATAATCGGTTCCGATTCTGAAAAATAAAGTCAGGTCCCCGTCATTCAAGGGAATATCATTCAACCGCTCGGCATGCACATTCATTTTTATGTTATTAAACATGCGCGTATCGTAATCCACATTTTTAAAAATTGCCCTGCTGTCCCCATCCTTTAAATTACACACACGCATCTGCAAAGCCTGCTCGTTCTGTAAAACCAAATTGGTGGTCAACACGTTTTGTTGTTGTTCAATTTCCGGTGGCAAAATATAATTCACCGGCGATTTGGTACCATTTTCCTGTAACGATACAGCCGAAATATCAAAGGTGGTTGAATTATCATCGCTGGCAGGATACTCTCCGGGTTTTCTGAGGTCCCCCGTGTACCGCCTCCAGTCGCTGCGCACCAATTCAAGGCGGGCCATGCGCAACAACACCGGACGATTAAAGCCTTTCATAAACACCCGCATAAACCGTATGGAGTTAAAACCTTCTATACCGCCCACCACACGTTCAAATTGATTGATGGGAATTTTGAACTGATACCAGGTTACAGTTTTACTCACACCGCTGAATTCTGCGGTGCCTTTAAACGCATCCACAATAAAATTGGTGCCCACCGAATTGACATTCACATCCTGAGGCGAAATTTTTATCCTGTACTGATAGTAATTTTCAGATTCACTAAGTGTATTGTCTTTATTAATATCCTCAATGTTGGGTAAAGTGGTGGCCCCTGTAGGATAATTGCCTCCGTTGGGATTATCATCGCCATACTGTGCTTCGGTGGGCGAATTGCCTTCCACATTGTTGTATTTGGAATACCTGGTAAGGGTAGTGGCCTGTTCTGCATCGTATTGGTCGTCTCTGAAAAAGTTGTAATTATCCGTAGAGGGATCATTAGTAAAAGTACTCAGGGCTGTAGGATCAATGTTTGGAAAAGTTCGCATGTCTTCAACGGCTTTGGCAAACCTGCTCCGCTCTTTTTCATCAATCATCCCATCATACCCAACATCCTGCGCAGCGCGGTCGTCATTATTCTGAGAAAAGGCATTAATCACAGGAGGCAATGCCGGCACAGTGGCTAGCCTGGTCTCAAACACAGCCAACGAACCTGTAGATGGCGCCGGAATACCATTTTCATACGACATGCGCCCGTCTTTGATAATGTCCTCAGAAACGTTACCAATGTTAAAATACAAATCACCGCTGGGCAATTGGTTTTTATCAAACGACGGATCGGTTTCCTGATTGTAATCTTCATTGTAAGGATCCATCAGCCAAAATTGTATGTACTCCACATTCGCGGCCTGAAAATCATTGGTCTCCAAACGCCGCATAATACCGCCCCACCGGGTTTCCGGCGACACCAAAGACCCATCAGGGTTAATGCCTTTTGAATACACGCCTGGTTTTACATCGTAGTTATAAGGCCCGCGCTCGGAAGGATAAAAGCCAAGATCAAGAAGCGGCAACACCACCTGTTGTCCGTTGGGCGGTGTTTTACCGGGAAATAATTCTGTTTCAAACACCTGTCGCCACATGTTATTGGAAAACAATTTTTTTGAATTGTAATACTCCGGCGTAACGCCGCCTTGATCGCGCGTAAACATGGCATCAATGGTGTACCAGTTTAATCGCGCCCTGTTTTTTCCAATGTCTATGCTATCGGATAAAAAGGCCTCGGGAAATAAAAATTTCTGTCCCTGCGGTATACTGGATAAAAACCACGAAGTGGGATTGCGTATATCAATAAGGGCCACAGAACCCTCAAAATCGTCTATGTAAGAATTCCCGCTTTTTGAAATGGCCTTGGCATTGCCGGGAAATAATTTTGCAATTTCTCCCCGCATGCTCACACTGCTCATTTCTTTTGTGCTGTAAAAAGGCAATTTATCAAGCAACGTAGTTAAAAACGGCACATCGTTTTTATAATTAAAATCAGCCCCGGCCACAATGTTGCTCACCGGCTCATCACCAAAACTTACTTTCTGGGTAAGCGGCCGCTCGTTGAAACGCAAAAAGGTGCCGCCCAACTTTAAATGCCTGCCCGCATCGTAATCCAAACGCGTACCCCACAAACTTTTTTGCTGCACCTGAAACAAGGAATTACTTTCAAGCGATACTTTGATGGTAGCCCCCGATGTAAGCAAGCCCTCGTTGATGATTTTTACGCGACCTAAAGTGTAATCCACCGTATAATCGGCATTCTCCTGTAAAGGCACACCGTTTGCAGTAACCAACACAGCCCCCTGAGGCACGTTCAGCGCATTCAAAGCAATTTCAGAACCGGAAGAGGACCGGTACGTGCCCTTAATCTTAAACCGGTTTTTAGATTGTATAAAAGAAGCCGCCGTTTTGGTAGAGTCGTACAATTCCTTAAAAATATATTTGTCCTTTTCCACATCCTCCGGCGCAAATTCGCTTTCAAGTCCACGGCCAAAAGGCTCCACCTTTGGAAAATACACCCGCCCACTCATGCGCACAATCGTGTACCCATCCAAAAAATCGAAAATTCCGTCAGGAAACTTATCGCCGTTCACACTCAAACGGTCGCAACCCAACACCCTAATCAATTGCACTCCGTTCGGTTTACCATAAGGCAGGTAAGGCACATCCACACCGGTTTCTATGTTATTGTAAAATACATTGAGCTTAAATTGTTCGGGATTTAAATTGTACGCGCCCAAAGTATACACGTTTTTCATCATGAGTTTCCACATGGGGTGTCGCACACTCACGGCATTGGTTTTTAAAAGTTTACACACAATCAGGCGAGAATTGTCGGGCACCTGCTCGCTGAATTCACCCACCTGAAAGGTTTCTCCGCCATAAGTGTATTGGTAAGAAACCGCCAGCGACTGTTCGTTGTTCAATTGTTGGTTAAGGGAAATAAACCCTGTGCGGGGATTGAAATAATATTCGGTTGCATTGAGTTTGCGGGCATTACGAATGATATTAAAATCACGACTCCCATCCATGTAAACACCACCGGAATTATTCGCATTGGAAGCGGTTGCCGAAGAGGAGGAAAGCAAGGAGGTCACCCGGTCAATTTCTCTGTCCTTAAGCAACCCATTCAAAGTATTGGTCATGATACTATACAAACTGTTAGCCTCGTTTTTTGGAATCACATCGGCATCCAAATCCACAATGGCCAGAGAGGAAGGTTGTATAGCAATAGGGTCCTGCACGCTGGGTAAAATATCCATCACGTCTTCCCCCAAATCTTCAAACGCAGCCACGTTGCGAGTTTGCTCGGCATTGCCATTAATGCCCAGCAAATACACTTCAATTTTTGTAATCACCACAGGGGTATTGATAACCGGCAGTGTCGACATCCAGGTATCGTAATTTTTAAAGAAATAATGCCCTAAAAAAAAGTGTTTGTTTTGTTCGTAATTGTCGCCATTCACGGTAAAGGATTGGGTTTGCGCGCCGCCCTGTACCGTTACCTCCTGCTTTTTTCCCCTTTGCTGAGAAAACACTGTGGTGGCTCTGAGTTTACCGAATTGCAACTCGGTTTTGAAACCGAAAAGGGTTTGACTGCCCGAAATGAGGGTGGTGTTCAGCGGCAAAGAAACATTCCCCGCTTCTATTTTTTTAATGATTTCGTCTTCATACCCGGTATAATCTACTTTAATTTGATTTTCCCAGTCAAACGAGGCTTCGGTATTGTAATTGGTGGTTACCTTGAGTTTATCCCCAATTTTGCCCACCAGATTCAACTGAATGCGCATGTTGAAATCAAAATTGGTTATGCTCTGCTGCCGCTGCGGAATAGCAGGATTTTGATTTTTAGTGTGCACCAAGCCAAACAACAACTCGGCCGTGCCCGTGGGTTTAATATCAACGGTATTGCCGCCAAAAATCCGGTCAAACAATTCACTGTTTACCTTCAGGGGCGGAATCATGCCCTTCCGGGGTTTTTCATTCAATTCATCGGCCGTAACGCGCGAACGAAAATAATCCCGCATCTGTTTGCGGAACATATAATCCTGAAACTCCTTCTTACTCATGTAGGTATCCGGACGGTAATCCGTTTCCCCAATTTTTTGCTCTACCTCGTAATTGCCGGTGCTGGGATCGTATTTGGTCTCCGTTTTAATGTTCTCCGGAGTCTCCAGAAAAAATTTTGATTTGGGCTCCAAAAGCGGCACATGCCCCTGATTATCTTTAAAGGGATAAGGCAAATCCGGCGGGTCTACCTCCGGCGAATCAGGCTCAAAACCACGACTGTAGTCGGAGTTGAACCGGGCATCCAAATCGTTTTTGCTGTCTGTGGGCGAGCGCGTTACCAAACCCATTAAGCCGGCTGTAGCGCTTGTTAGCACTACAAAATGTATCAAACCATTGGCTCTCACTGGGAAGGACTAGAAATTCTTTAACGCGGCTTTAATTAATAAATCTAACTGGTCACTTGAAGCTCCCTGCTGCCGTATAGCCTTTTCCAGAGCCCGTTCGGCAGCAATTTTCGGGAAACCCAAGGTAACCAAAGCCATTAACGCCTCATCTCGGGTTTTATTGTTAGAAACTGTTAAAATCTGGGAAATGCCGCCTTCGTGTTTGCCTAATTTCCCTTTAAGATCAACCACTATGCGCTGTGCTGTTTTATCGCCTATACCTTTGATGCTTTTTAAAAGGGCCACGTTGGCCGTGTTAATAGCCGCTGTAATTTCCCCGGCACTCATGCTGGATAGCATCAACAGGGCAGAACCTCCTCCTACCCCGCTTACCGAAATTAGCTGCCTGAAAATACCCCGCTCTTCCTCATCGGCAAAGCCATAAAACCGGGGGTTGTCGTCGCGCACATACACGCTTTCTACATAAACCAACGCCTCCTTTTGCTCCCCAAGTTTTGTGAAGGTTTGGAGAGAAATCAGCAGGCCATAGCCTACTCCGTTGCATTCAATAACAAGATGGGTGGGGGACTTAACAAGTACCTGCCCCCTGAGGTGATTGATTACTGACATCTATAAAGTTTACTTTCTGTTTTGCGCATCCACAACCGCTATGGTAATCATGTTCACAATTTCGCGCACGCTGCTGCCAAGCTGAAGCACGTGTACAGGGTGATTTAAGCCCATCAGCACCGGACCAATGGCCTCTGCCCCGCCCAATTCCTGCATCAGTTTGTAAGCAATGTTACCCGAAGCCAGGTTGGGAAAAATAAAGGTGTTCACATTTTTATCCACCAGGGTGCTGAAAGGAAACTGCTCTTTGAGCAAGTCGTTGTTGGCTGCAAAATTGGCCTGAATGTCGCCATCCACAATCAATCCTGGATAGTTGTTGTGTAATATGTTTACCGCCTTGGCCACCTTTTCAGGCACCTCGCCACGGGTGGAACCAAAATTGGTGTAAGACAGCATGGCAATGCGCGGCGTAATGTTGTATTGTTTAACCGTGTTAGCCGTAAGAATCGCAATATCAGCCAGTTCCTCAGCACTTGGATCTACGTTCATGGTGGTGTCCGCAAAAAAGTAAGGCCCTTTTTTTGTAACCATAATGTACAAACCGGCCACACGGCTCACCCCCGGCAAGGTATCAATCACCTCCAGCGCCGCTTTAATGGGTTGCCCGTATTTTCTGGTCAAACCACTAATCATCGCATCCGCCAGGCCATTACTCACCATCATAGCGCCGTAATAATTGCGATCGCGCATCAGTTTTCTGGCATCGTATTGGTTAAGCCCGCGGCGTTGACGCTTCTGCCAAAGCAAATCACCAAAGGCGTTACGCGTGGTTTCATCTTCTGTTAAAGGGTCAACAATGGGCATGTCGGCCAAATCCATAAAATTTTCTTCCGCCAGTTGTTGTATGCGCGCCGTATTGCCCAATAAGATTGGTTTGGCAATGCCCTCATCCCTTACTACACAAGCAGCTTTTAAAATTTTATAATTGTCGGCCTCAGTAAACACCACGCGCTTAGGGTTGTTTCTGGCCTTGTTGGCCAAACTGCGCATCAATTTGTTGTCCTTACCCAAACGGTTTTCAAGTTCAGCTTTGTACGCGTCCCAATTCTGTATGGTTTTTTTGGCCACGCCACTTTCAACAGCTGCTTTTGCAACAGCAGAAGATACTTCCGAAATCAACCGGTTATCGATGGGTTTTGGAATAATGTAATCATGCCCAAAACTTAGGCTTTTTGAACCATAGGCCAGATTCACGTAATCCGGCACGGGCTCTTTTGCAAGTGCAGCAATCGCCAGCGTAGCGGCTAATTTCATCTCTTCGTTTATGGTGGTGGCACGCACATCCATGGCACCCCTGAAAATAAAAGGAAAGCCCAAAACATTGTTTACCTGATTAGGATGATCGCTTCGTCCTGTGGCCACAATAATGTCCTTACGGGCAGCCATGGCCTCATCGTAAGATATCTCCGGCGTAGGATTGGCCAAAGCAAACACCACACAGTTTTTGGCCATGCTTTTTACCATGTCCTGACTCAGAATGTTGCCCTTAGATAAACCAACAAACACATCGGCTCCTTTAATGACCTCCGCAAGAGAGGTTTTATCGGTTTTTTCGCTGGCAAAAAATGTTTTGTACTGATCCAGATCGTTTCGGCCTTTGTGAATAACCCCTTTGCTGTCCAACATCACAATGTTTTCTTTCTTCACCCCCACAGCAATGTACATTTTAGCGCAGGAATTGGCCGAAGCACCGGCGCCGTTAATCACCAGCTTAATCTCCGACATTTTTTTCTTTGAAAGTTCTACGGCATTCAGCAAACCGGCCGCAGAAATAATGGCCGTTCCGTGCTGATCATCATGCATCAGCGGTATATCCAGCGCTTCTTTCAAACGCCGCTCAATTTCAAAACACTCCGGGGCTTTGATGTCCTCCAGATTAATGCCACCAAAGGTTGGAGCAATGTTTTTTACAGTAGTTACAAATTCATCAATGTTTTCGGTGTTCACCTCAATATCAAACACGTCTATGTCCGCAAAAATTTTAAACAACAAACCTTTGCCTTCCATCACCGGCTTTGAAGCCAGTGCGCCAATGTTACCAAGCCCCAGCACCGCTGTACCGTTAGAAATAACAGCAACCAAATTACCTTTAGCAGTATATTTATAAGCATCCTCAGGGTTTTTTTCAATTTCCAGACACGGCTCAGCAACGCCTGGTGAGTAAGCCAGCGTTAAATCCCGTTGCGAGGAATAGGGTTTTGTAGGCACAACCTCTATTTTACCTGGACGACCTTGTGAGTGGTAATCCAGGGCATCTTCTTTTCTGAATTTTGCCATAAGTTTTGTTAAAAAAGAAAACGAAGGTACTAATAATATTTTAGGAATAAACCCTTGCTATTCGAGTATAATAACCTGATTTATAGATGTTTGCATCAAATTCAAAGTCCTTCTAACCGGGATTTGAATCTTTTGGGAAAGATGTTACCATACCCTCACCGCAACCAAAATCCAACAAAGGTGAATCAAACCCTACACTCAAGTAACCCAAAATGTTCAATTTAGATTTCTCTGCTTAACCCTTTAACTTTGAACCCTTGAACTTTTGAACCTTTGAACCCTTGAACCCTTGAACCTTTGAACCCTTGAACCTTGAACCCTTGAACTCTGTCACACTGAGCCGTCGCCCTGAGCCTTGCCCTGAGCCTGTCGAAGGGCTGTCGAAGGGGTGTCGAAGGGGACAGTCGAAGTGTTGAACCCTTGAACCTTTGAACTCTTGAACCTTTGAACTCTTGAACCCTTGAACCCTTGAACCTTTGAACCCTTGAACTATTGAACCCTTGAACCTTTGAACCCTTGAACCTTGAACCCTTGAACCCTTGAACTATTGAACAATCAACCCAACTCCTTAACTACTTCAGCCTCCCCCGACCTAACAAACTCAAGATAAAACGTACTGCCTTCAGAGGCTTGCGATTCAAACCAAACCCTGCCCCCAAACCCTTGCATAATATTTTTTACCATGGCCAAACCCAAACCCGAGCCGGTTGTTTTTGTTGTAAAACTGGGCGTAAACAAAACAGGCTTCATGTCCTCAGGAATGCCGCAGCCATTGTCTGTTATGGAAACCACCAGCGTATCCTCCTTCCATGTACTGCCTATTGTAATCTTTGGCTCCGCTACGCCTTCAAGGGCCTCTACTGCATTACTCAATATGTTGTTAAACACACGCATACACTGTTCCTTATCACCCTTACAAAGCCTTTGCCGTTCTGTAACGTCGAACACAATGCGCAGGAGGGGTTGTTTATTAAACAAATGCACAGCGCTTTGCAAAATGTCGAGTGGAGCAATATCCTCAAGTTGAGCGCCGGGAAGTTTGGCAAAATTACTGAACTCTGTGGCAATGTTTGCCAAGGCATCAATTTGCTCAATAATGCCTGCACTGGCTTGTTCAAATTTTAATTTAAAATCTTCAGGACGTGTTTTATTAAGGTGCTGCAGGTACTGCAAGTTTAATTTCATGGGCGTCAACGGATTTTTTATTTCATGAGCCACCTGCTTGGCCATCTCTCTCCAGGCGCTCTCCCGTTCACTTTGCGCCAACAGGTTAGCACTTTCCTCCAGCTTGGAAAGCATCAGATTGTATTCGTAAACCAACTTACCAATTTCGTCTCTGCTTTGCCATTGAATGTGTTCATTGCGCTTACCAAGACTGATGCGTGCAATTTGTTGTTTAATGAGGCGCAAAGGCTGGGTAATGTAGCGCGATAAAACCAAACCCGAAGCCAAACTGAGCATAAACAAAACCATATACACATTGATGAGGCCGGAGATAATGCCGGAAAGCTCAACCAATAATCCACTCTGTTTGGCAAAATAGGGCAGATTGATAAAACCTTGCAGTTGTTTGGCTGCATTATACACAGGCTCGTAGTGCGAGGAGTAAACCAAATTCCCGGCCGATTCGGTTACCTTGCCCGAATACACCGTGTTTTGTTTTATGCCATAATAGGCCTTGGGGTTTACCAGGCCGGCACTTAAACCCAGGTCGTACAATTTGGGTTGACTGGTATTTACCAGTTGTCCCTGCGCATTAAACAAACTCACGTCGCTATTAAACACCCTGGCATATTCTTTTATTCTTTGGTTGATTAGCTCGCGTTGCGACCCATCAAATAAATTTTCAGAACTGAATTGATTAAGCAATTCATTCAAAATAATGGAGCTTTTTATACTCAACTCTTTTTTGTTTTCATTGTCAAATTGCCGCGTTACCAAACGGCTGGAGGTAATGCCCACGGCCGTCATAGCCAAAAGTAAAAGCACTATAATACTGCCCTGTATACGCTGTGTGAGCGTAGCCGGCGCAAGGCGGTTGGAAAATAAAAAACGGTACACCGTTAAAAGAAGAAAACTTAACAAAGAAAAAAGCAGAAAAAAATAAGAGTTGTAGGTGAGTTTTTCCGTTAGAGATTTAACTTTTTCGCTCAGCACCACCTTGGTGCCCGATTCAGGCTCAAAAACATAGTGCGTATAGGTGGATTTATCACTTTCCAGTTTTTCGGGCTCCGGCGTAAAATGAGGGTAATTAAACTCTCCATAGTGGTTCACCAAACGGTCGGAACGGTAAACGGCATAACTCAAATGCCCCAATTTGTCTTGTTTTTGTTGCGACTCATCCAGCAACAGATCCGGAAAACTGCCCTGTTCTCCTAGTTCTTTGGCCTCCATCACCACAAACAAGGTGTTTTCACCCAGCGCAAGTTTAGAAACATAACGCGTACTCAAGCGGTAATCTTTTATAAAATACAAGCCCTCCGAAAATGTGCTGTCGCTATGGTAATTCAGCTGATCGTCAAAATACCCCTGATTCCAGTAAACGGGGTTCGAATGCTCCAGCAAGGGCTGGCATTTTTTATCAAACAACAAAAAGTCGGTGGTATACCTGTCAAAATAGGCATTAAAATAATTTTGTTTGAGCAACTGGGCAATTTCAAGCCGGGTGTTGGGCAGCAAAACAATAAGGTTTTTAAGCCGCTGGTCGTTTTTTATTTTTTCAGGCAGCCCCTTATATTCATTCTCCAATGCGGGATCCTGCCGCTCGCTCAAACGAAACGAAATGAGCTTCATCTCGGCGTGCTGATTTTTTTCGAGGTAAACACTAAAAAAATACGAGGCAAACACCGAACAGAGCAAAACAAAAACAATCAGCGTGTAGGTAAAATTTTGTGCCCGCAAAGGCTTCAACAAGAAAAAAGCAAAGGCAGGCGCCAGCATCCAAAAACTTTCCGTTACACTTTTATGCGTGAAGCTGAAATAATACAACATGCAAACCGCGACCACCAGAAGTAAAAACAGCCAATGCCCTTTGTTGCCTTCCTTAACCACTAGTGCATACAAACCCCTTAATCCCACCAGAATGACCAACGAACAGAGGCCGATAATTGCCACGCCAAAGATGGCCAGAGGCTTCATATTAAAAACCGAAAGAAAATCAAAACTCAGGGTAGAGTTTTGAACCATACTGGCAATGCCTTGGTTGAATTGACCATAGGCGATAAAAATCAGAACCAAATAAAGCAAACCATAGAGCAGCTTAAATTTTCCTGTGATCAAGCGACTAACCTGCCGATACACCAGGGTAACGGCAAACAATAGAAACAACACATTCAGCAACAAATCCCCAAAGTAATTGCTCAGAAAGCCACTGGCATCGCCAAACTCCCGCACATCGTACAAACTGCTTTGGTACAAAAACTCCGGCCACTTGAAAGCACTTATGCTCACACGCAGCAAAAACAAAGCGGGCAAAAGCCAAACCAAATCCACAGCGCGCGTTCTTTTTGCATTCCACTGTAAGACAGATAAAACAAACAACACCAAACCAAGAAAAAAAAGTAAGCTGCACCACTCTATCACCAGGGGATCAATAAACCCGACTTCCTGGGTTTTAAATGAAAAAAGAACAGCTTTGCCTGCCTTTACATGAAAAGCACCCAAACTATCGTGAGTAAACACATGCTGCTCGTTCAGGCCGGTCCAGGGCAAAAAATCATTTTTGAGGTAATTGTTCTGGATGATGTAATCGGGCTTAACCAAACACAGGGCAACATCGGTGGTTCTGGCCTTGCTGCGCGTGCTGTAAAGGCAATAGCCCTGAGGAAGTTTCATCATGCCAATGCCGGGTTTCATCTGCGCCAAACGTCTATCCGGTTGCAAACGCGACGTGTTCCAAAACACCAAAGAATCAGAAGAAAAGCGGTACAATGCAACCTGATCCTTTTCATAATACGCAATCAGAACACCCAAATCCCCGCGAAACAAAACAGTATCCATGCCGGATAAGGCCTGCTCCATGTGCATGAACTTTTTTTCCATGGCCTTTCCGCACCGCTCAGCCAATTGTTCAGGTGTTTGTTCATACACCCTGTAAAGCCAATGAGACAGCAACACCAGTAATAGTCCTGTTACCGCTAAAAATAGGGGCTTGAGTGCCTTGTGCATCATCTTCTGCAAAATAAATATAATTCCTTTTGAAGCCATAAAAAAATAAAGAAAACCCCTGCGCCCATTTGTTTTAATATTTGTAATTTGCGGGGAATTTTTAACTATGGCACAAGCACCAAAAACCAAACAAACTAGCCTTAAAGCACCGACTTTTCCTGCCCTCAGTCAAACCTTTAAGTACTTCACATTTCTGAATCAAAAAATCGCCATGATTGTGGTGGGAATAGTTGGTTTTGTGTTTTACATCGCCTCCATCAACGGAGAATACGCGCTTGACGATGGCATCATCATCCACCAAAACGACCACGTGATCAAAGGCGTTAGAGGCATAAAAGACATCATGACCAAAGATGCCTACGAAAGTTTTTACCGCCGCATGTGCGCCACCGATCAATTGGCCGGTGGTCGTTACCGTCCACTTTCTGTAGTGAGTTTTGCTATCGAACAGCAATTTATGGGGCCTTACCGCACCGGGCTCTACATGAAAGTAGAAGACTCCAATAAAAACGGTGTACTCGATAAGGACCTGGTAAATTACATTTCGCCCTGCGGCCGCCCCGAAACCAATTACGAATACAACGACTTTAAAGACCTGAATGGTGATGGGCAGGCTCAACCCAACGAATGTTATGCCTGTTGGGACACCAACCAAAACTTTAAAAACGACTCGGAAGAAGATTTAAACATTGATGGCATTTTCAACGAAGTCGATTGCCAGGTGTATCTGGCCTGGGTACGCCACTTCAACAACATCTGGACCTACGCCCTGGGGTGTATGTTTTTATACTTGGTGTTTGCCCGCTACTTTTTCAGAACCAACCAAGACCTTGCCTTTCTGGCAGCGCTGCTCTTTACCATGCACCCCATCCACTCGGAGGCCATTGCCAACGTAAAAAGCCGCGACGAAATTTTTTCTTTAATTTTTGTATCGCTCACCTTCTTGTACTCCTTCAAATTCCTCGAAACCAAACGAAACTGGGATTTGGTGTGGGCATCCCTTATGTTTTTGCTGGCGCTCTTATCAAAAGAATACGCCATCATGCTCTTAATTCTGGTACCTCTTGCGGTGTATACCTTCACTGAAAACGATGTGTACGAAAACATCATCAACACCACCCTCTTCAAAAAAATAATTGCCGTTCTGGTTACCGGCATCATCGTGGTGTTTATTCACAAGGGGGCCGTCAATTCAATTTTTGGCAAAGACGATAAAATGATTACCCGAGGCATCAGCGCGCTCATCTGGTTTGGCTTGGCGTATTTGGCTTTCAAACGCATCGACGACCCGAAACGTAGCGCTAACCTAAAAAAGTTTGCCTTTACACAAGAAGTAAAAACCATTTTGTTTATTGCCGTATTGTTTATTGCCTCAGCAGCCTTTATGCTGTTCATTAAATACTCCTTCGACATTAAGGTGCCTCAGCCGCCTAAACCTTCTAAGGCCTATTGGTTCTTCCCGTTTGCCTATGTAATTATTCTGTTAATGTTCTCAAGCAAATCCTTTAAGGAAAATAAGTTTAGCGCCCTCATGGGCTGGGCAGGCTTTATCATGCTGTTTTACCTGGGCATGCGTTTGGTGGCCGTAAAATTAAAGCCCGGCGTGCCCGATACCGAAATTCTTAACAATCCGTATTTATTGGCCAACGAACAAGAGAGGTTCGCAACCAAAACATACGTGTTGCTAAAATACCTTATCCTTCAGGTGTTTCCTCACCCGCTTTCCTCCGATTACTCCTTTAACACCATTCAATACCGCTTGCTATCCAGCTGGGATTTTATTGTGTCATTTATCCTCCATCTGGCCATGCTGTTTGGCGGCATCTACCTGGCTTTAAAACGCCACATCATTGGTTTTTCCATCATCACTTATATTCTGTTTGCTTTGTTAATAGGCAACGTGTTAATGGATGTGGGCGCTACCATGGGCGAACGTTTGATTTTCCACTCCAACATTGGCTTTTGTATTGCCGCTGCTTACCTGATTTTAAAAGGGTTCGAAAAATTAAATACCATTTCGTTCAGCGTTAAAAAAACAGCCTTGTGGAGTTTGGTGGTGGCCATCACCTTTTTGTTTGGTTGCAAAGCCTGGGAACGCAGCCTGGATTGGAAAAACGACGTGACCTTATTTTTAAAAGACGTAAAAACCATGCCGCACTCGGTGCTGGTGCTGGGCAATGCCGGCGCACGTTGGGTAGATTTGGCCGACACCAAAGAAGTCACCGGCATACAGGTGGTTGGACAGGATTCCACGCGTTTCAACGATTACAACGGAACACTGGTGATTACAGATGAAGAATGGAAAAAAAGCGGATTAAAAACCAAACGCGAAGTGGCCCTTTACAAAGGCATTTCATTCCTCACGCACGCCATTGAATTGCACCCGCGTTACGTTAACGGTTACCTTAATCTTGGTCTGGCTCATTTTAAATTGAAAAAAGATTTTGAAGCCTTGTACTACTGGAAAAATGCCGAGAAATTGTATCCAAACAACCCTTACCTCAGAAATTATTATCAGGTGTATGCCAACGACCTCAAACAACGCGGAGGAACAGCATTTAACAGAGGTCGTATGGATTCTGCCGCCATCGCCTATAACCTCTGGACCATCCTCACGCCCCAAGATTACGAGGCCTGGTACAATTTGGGAGGCGCCTACTTTAATCAGCAAAAATATGCCCTGGCTAAAAAAAGCTGGGAGCGTTGTTTGCAAATCAATCCTAACTATGCTGAAGTAAAAAAGGTGTTGCCAATGATTACGCCGCAAATGCTGGGCATTCAGCCTCAAACCACAGTGGCACCGCAGCGTCAGAACATACAGCGCTGATGATGCAAGCCATTACCAGCATAAATTTGTCGGAGGAAAGCCTTAAAATAATTTGCTCGGGGCTTAAAAAGCTGTATCTTTGAGCTTCCTAATTGCGGATGTGGCGTAATGGCAGCCGCACCAGACTTAGGATCTGGCGCCTCACGGCGTGGGGGTTCGAGTCCCTTCATCCGCACATCTAATGAAACCCGTTGCAAGACGGGTTTTTTGTTTTATAGGAAGGGACGAGAAGCCTGTCCCGAGCTTGTCGAGGGGCCT
>JALOMJ010000128.1 GCA_025455485.1 Bacteroidia bacterium
CAGGAGGTAAACACTGAAAATCAGCACCAGCACACAGGCCATTTGGGAGAAATTAACGCTCTCCCCGTCCAAAAGGCCCCAAAACAAGGCAACAATAGGAATAAGGTAGGTGCACGAGGAGGCAAAAACGGTACCTGCTTTATTAATGAGATAATTGTAAGCGATTACAGAAAGGGCCGAACCTACCACTCCGAGTATGGACGTGTACATTAAGGAAGATGCTGCCTGAGGGTGTTCGGCCAGATGCAAGCTGAAATCGCTAAAAAGCATCAGGTAAACCAGTGCCACCGGACCAATAATGGTGAAAGCCCAGGCCGTTGTACCAAGGGGTTTTAGTCCTGATAAGTATTTACGAATCACGTTCACGCTTATGGCATAACAAACGGTGGCGATAATAACCAGAAAACCAAATTGAACATTTTTAAACATATCCGGTACCTCATCGAAGAGAATCAGCGCCACGGCCGCCAGCAATCCCAAACCGAGGCCGATGATCTGGTGGCGGGAGACCTTCATCTTTAACCAAAGGATGGATAAAAGTATGGTAAACACCGGTGTTAAGGCGTTCAGCATGCCCGCCAAAGCACTGCTGATGCGGGTTTCGGCTGCAGTAAATAAAAATGCCGGAATAAGGCTGCCAAAAACGCCAGTGAGCATCAGTCCCTTAAAGTGTGCTAAATATTGCTTGGTGAGGTTCTTAATAAAAACCGGCAGAAGCACTAAAAAAGCCATGGAGATACGAATGGCGGCCACTTCATCGCTGCTGAAAGCCTCCAATCCTCTTTTCATGAGAATAAAAGAGCTTCCCCAGGTGAGGGATAAGGCCAGTAAAAGTCCCCAGGCCAGGGGTGTTTTTTTCACGAGGTTAAAAATACAGTTTACAGGAGTTCATATAACAATGCAGTGCAGCAAGTTTTTATTTACTTCTGAAAAGAAATCCAAAACAAATGCCGTGGTATATCTAACTTTGGCGCAAAAAAAATGAAAATTGCAGTGGTTGGTGCTACCGGATTGGTGGGCACAAAAATGTTGGAGGTGCTGGAGGAAAGGAACTTCCCGGTATCGGAATTGATACCTGTTGCTTCAGAAAAATCGGTTGGAAAAGAAATCCGTTTTAAGGGAACCTCCTATAAAGTGCATTCCATGAACGATGCCATTGCTGCCAAACCACAAATCGCTTTATTTTCGGCAGGAGGCGGCACTTCAACTGAATGGGCCCCGCAGTTTGCCAAAGCGGGAATTACGGTGATTGATAATTCTTCGGCCTGGAGAATGGATCCGGATAAAAAACTGGTGGTGCCTGAAGTGAATGCTGCTGTGCTTGCTGCTTCCGATAAAATTATCGCTAACCCCAATTGCTCCACCATTCAGATGGTGGTGGTATTACAACCGCTGCACAAAAAATACACCATCAAACGCGTGGTGGTATCTACTTACCAAAGCGTTACGGGCACCGGTGTTAAAGCCGTGAACCAGCTGATGAATGAAAGAAAAGACGGGCACAGCGCTGAAATGGCTTATAAGTACAAGATTGATTTGAACGTTATTCCTCAGATTGATGTGTTTTTGGACAATGGTTACACCAAGGAAGAAATGAAAATGGTGAACGAAACCAAAAAGATAATGGGCGATAATAGCATTGCACTAACCGCCACTACCGTGAGGATTCCTGTAATGGGAGGGCACAGCGAAAGTGTAAACATAGAATTTGAAAAAGATTTTGATGTAGCAGAAGTAAAACACCTCTTGAGCCATTCTGCGGGTATAGTGGTGCAGGACGATCCCCAAAACCAGGTGTACCCCATGCCTATGAATGCGCACAACAAAGATGAGGTGTTTGTAGGCCGCATTCGCAGAGATGAATCGCAGGCCAATAGCCTCAACCTATGGATTGTATCGGACAATTTGCGCAAAGGCGCGGCCACCAATGCGGTGCAAATCGCGGAATACCTTCTTAAAAACAAATTAGTGTAATGTAAGATGCGCCACGACCCGATAGCTATCGGGTTGCACGAATTATACGAATTGAGTTAAAGTACAATTGTTTGATATGCCCTGAATTTCACTAATTGATGAATGATGTTGAATTGAGCACCTTTTAAATTCTCGCATTATTAGTGTTAATTTGTGGAATTCGTGGCTGTTTTTTTAGCAACATTTTGAATTTTCGTTTTCAGGTTTTTAATTTTAACTTGGTGGCATGGTAACACGTCCCTTTAATTTTAAAAAATGGATTGACGAGAACCGTCATCTTTTAAAACCGCCGGTGAATAACAAGGTGGTGTATCAGGACACTGAATTTATTGTTATGGTGGTGGGTGGTCCTAACTCCCGAAAAGACTATCATTACAACGAAAGCGAAGAGTTTTTTTACCAACTGGAAGGAGACATTATTGTTCAAATTCAGGAAAACGGTAAAGCAGTTGAAGTGCCCATTAAGGAAGGGGATATTTTCCTTTTACCACCTAAGGTTCCGCATAATCCCAGACGTTTTGCCAATACTATAGGATTAGTGATGGAAAGAAAACGCAAAGCCGATGAAAAAGACGGTTTATTGTGGTTTTGTGAAAAGTGCAACAACAAACTCCATGAGGTTTACTTCAATTTGGAGAATATTCAAACCCAATTTCAGACCGAATTCAAGAAGTTTTATGGGGACGAAAAGCTAAGAACCTGCAAGTCTTGTGGTTATAAAATGGAGCCGCCTCCGGTTGTTTCCTGAACACTTTTTGTCAAACGGTAATTCTATTGAGTAAAAGGGGGTATTGGATGATTTAAATGGCCTTGTTTTTCTATCAACTAATTTTAATTTTGTTTGTTCAGGTATAAGTCATGTATTCTAAACTCCGTTTACTATTGCCCATACTTTTTTTAGGTTCATCTCTTTTTTCTCAAGTGAACAGTTTGGAAATAGATCCTCAAAAAGAAAAATTAGTGACACCTTATCTTACTTACAGACATCAAGGGGTAGAAGGTCTTGCTGAATTTAAAAAGAAACAACCGCATGCCTATACGCTTGAACTTTGGTATTTTGCTGAATCGTATTACATCAAACGTGACCATTTTGCTCAGGGGGATGAACTTCCATTTGGACTCGTGGACATTAGTCGTTTTGAAAACCAAAGAAAAGAAAATGAAGAGGCCATTGTGGTATTGCCCGGATACAAAGATGTTTTGGTGTTGTTGCCGTATAACAAATTAATTTTTAAACCCGAATAGAAATAAACCATGCATAAGCAATTTCAAATGGTGTTTTTTCTTTCGTTGGTGTATTTAAACACAGCATTATTCTCTCAATCCAACAATCCTGCGCCGTATACAGGAGTTTCCTATAACCAGGTACCTTGCAATCAAACCGGCCCATCGAACACGCCGGGTAATTTTATAAACGACTTTATTAATAGCTTTAATACAACCGGCGGCCTTTCAAATATTACAAATAATAACTCAGGTTGCTGTGGTTTGCCAAACAATTATATTAACTATGCCTGCTTGCACCACATGGTAGTTGCTCCGGGGCAAACTATAACCTGCAACATGCAATCCGG
Organism: Bacteroidia bacterium; assembly: GCA_025455485.1. GTDB lineage: Bacteria > Bacteroidota > Bacteroidia > B-17B0 > Aurantibacillaceae > Aurantibacillus. Next base: position 3,549 of record JALOMJ010000128.1, read on the forward strand.
TATTACTTTTGCTCAGGGTTTCGCTATATTTATTGATTGGAATCAGGATCTTGCGTTTAATCTCCCTGCTGAGCGGGTGGCTTTTACCTCCAATGCGCCATTTCCAGCAGGAACCTGGACCGTATTAACTTTTGTTGTTCCGCCCCTGCAACCTCCGGGGGCTTATAGAATGAGGGTAAGGTGTTCTTTTGCCATTGGCGGAAATGGTTTTGATGCCTCCCAGAATCAAACTTTCGGGGAAACTGAAGACTATACTATTTATATCGGCAATGGTCCAACTGGGGTTATTACTGCTACTGCCAGCACCTCTACCCCCTCTCTTTGCGCCGGTCAAACCATCAGCTTAACTTCAGCCTATTCTGGCACAACACTCGCGCCTACTTATACCTGGACCGGTCCCGGAAATTACTCTTCAACGGCACAAAATCCGGTTATTGCCAATGCCAGCACGTCCATGAGTGGCGTATACAATCTCACCGTTGGCACCGGCCCTTGTCCCGGAACCAGTTCTGTACTAGTTACCGTATTTAGTTATCCCAATTATTCGGTAAGCCCGGTTAATCCAGTAATTTGCCAAGGTGGCAGCATCACCGCGGCGGTTAATTTCACACCTGGCACCAACACAAGCTTATTTAATTACACCTGGTCGCCAAGTCCGGGCTTTGGTATTTTTAATGTAAATAGTTTGAGCACCATTATCATGCCGCCGCTAATAAACACGCAACAATCCGTTCAAATTTATACCGTTACCGTTTCCCGCGCTGCTTACTACTGTCCCATCAGCCAAACCCTGGCTTTAACCATTAACAACCCTTCTACGCCCACGTTGAACATTCCGCCGCCCATGTGCAATACGGCGCCTGCCTTTATACTCAGTGCCACGCCTGGCGGGGGCACATGGAGTGCAAATGCTGCGGTGAGTGGGCCGGGTTCGTTTAGTCCGGCTTTGGCCGCCATAGGCACAAGCACCTTAAGTTATGCTGTTTCGGTTGGTACTTGTTTGGTTTCCAATTCGGCCACCATTTCTGTTTCGCAATTCATTACCCCGGCCTTGAGTTCCAACCCATCCACCCTGTGTGTGCAGGATCAGCCTTTTAATTTGATGGGCATTGTTCAAAACACCACCAACGGGGTGTGGACGGGCCCTTCGGTGAGCAATGGCTTTTTTATTCCAACGGGTTTACCAAGCGGTGCTTATCCTTTAACCTACAGCACCCAATCAACGCCCATTGCAAGCGTGTGCCCGGCCTCAACGCTTTATGTGATGAATGTGTTTAATCCCCCCGTTCCGGTTATCTCGCCCATTACGGCCAAATGCAACACGGCGCCCAGCGTTACTCTAAGCGCCAGTCCTTCGGGCGGGGTGTGGGCCGGCTCAGGCATTCTGGCAAGCGGGGTTCAAAACCCTTCGCAAAACCTGATTGGCACCAACACCCTGACTTACACGGCCGGGCAGGGTACCTGTGTGGCCTCTTCTACGGCTACGTTTCACGTTTCTCAATTTAACACCGCTTCCCTCACCGCGGCCATTCCTCATCAGTGCGTGAGCAACAGCCCTTTCAATCTTATGGGCATTGCACAAAGCACGGTAAACGGGGTGTGGAGCGGGGTAAATGTGATTGGTAGCTATTCGTTTAACCCTGCGGGTTTGCCCACCGGGGTTTACACTCTCACCTACAACACCCTTTCTTCTCCCATCCCCAGCCTTTGCCCCGATGTTAAAACAATCAGCGTGTCGGTACTCAACCCTCCGGCCCCTGTGATTACACAGGCAGGTCCTTTTTGCAACACCGCCCCGGCCGTGCAAATGAGCGTAACGCCCGCTACCGGGTACTGGCTTACCAGTTCGTATCTTAATGCCAACGGTGTGTTTACCCCCTCCAATTGCGCCCCCGGGAACAATTTGGTGCAATATGTTATCGGCACGCCCACCTGCAACGTTTCTCAGGGCATACAAATAAGCATTGAGGCCTTTGTGCCGGCCACAATACTTGGCAGCATTCCCGATCAGTGCAACACCAATTCGGCAGTTAACCTTTTGCCCTTTACCTTTAACACCTCCGGAAGCTGGAGCGGAACAGGGGTAAACAGCGGGTATTTTTACCCTTCAACCGGTGCGGGGCAATACGTACTGTATTACAACACGGCCTCTTCGCCAAGCGGCTTGTGTCCCGACCAATCTACGGTAGCGGTGCGGGTATTTTCTCTAGCCCCGCCTGTAATTACCGGCATTGGTCCGTTTTGTAACACGGCCCCTCCGGTGCAACTTCAGGTCACCCCAACGGGCGGTCTTTTTGGTTCTCCGGTGGTGGGTTTGGTAAACGCTCAGGGCTTATTTTATCCTAACAAAGGGGCGTTTGGAGAAAATGTGCTGAGTTACAGCATCTCCTCGGGGCCTTGTATTGCCTATGCCCAAAGCACGGTAACCATAGAGCGGTTTGTGTCGGCTGATTTTGCCGGGTACCCCGGGCCGTTTTGCCGCAATGCCTTTGCCGTAAACATGAACAGCTTTGTTAAAAACCCCGGTGGCAGCTGGTCCGGACCGGGCATGGTGGGCAATATGTTTTACCCCTCCATGGCCAATGCCGGCAAAAACAACGTGATTGAATACACCACTTTTTCCATTCCAACAGCCACCCTGTGTAAAGACACCTCCA